>CBFGQE010000198.1:0-6030 GCA_965650815.1 uncultured bacterium | reverse complement strand
CCCGTTCCGGTTCGCGGAACGGGGTTTTCGGAGAATCAAAACTCGTTCAGCGCCGACGTTGTGGGCTTCCAATAATGATTCCGCCAATAATGCCGATCCGCCCCGCCGGAGCGGTTCGGGTCTTGATCAAGTTGGAAGCGTTGCTGAACACGGACGAGGTGTTGCCACGCGGTCCGATGCTTGGCAAGTCCCGCTTTGCTCCGGTCCTGCGGACGAGTGCCGCTAAATGCGGGCGTGGCTTCGATGAGTCCTCTTCCTCTTCGTCCTCGTCCTCCTTAAAACGGTGAAATCTGACGAGGACGAAGAGGGGGACGAGGAAGCCGGCCCCACAAAAAAGCCGCCGGGCGTGAACCCGGCGGCTTGCAGCCAAAGCTTTGGCAAGATCAGTAGGCGAAGATCTCGTCGGCCTTGAAGAAGCGCTTCACCTCGGCGGCGGCGGTCTCCACGGAGTCGGAGGCGTGGCAGACGTTGACCATCATATCGACGCCGAAGTCGCCGCGGATCGTGCCCTTGGGCGCGTTCTTGGAATTGGTCGGCCCGAGCAGCTCGCGCACGCGGGCCACGGCGTTCTCGCCTTCCAGCGCCAGCGCGATCACCGGGGTCTGCTGCATGAACTTCACCACGTCGGGGAAGAACGGCTTGTCCGCGATGTGCGAGTAGTGCTCGCGCAGCAACGCGTCCTCAAACCGCAGCATCTTGATGCCGCGCACCTTCAACCCTTCCGCCTCGAAGCGGGACAGGACCTTGCCGCAGAACTGCTTCGCGACGGTGTCGGGTTTGAACAGGATCAAAGTCGTTTCAATGGCCATAAAGAGCGGCGTGGATACCGGACCCGGTCTCGTCCGTCAACGTCGCCGACGGGTGCTCCCCGGGGTTGAAGCGTCAAAAAGCTGCCGCTCGGCCTAAATGGCGGGGCGAAGGTTCCGCCTGCGAGGTTGCTGCCAAAATTCCCGTCCCGTCTGTCCATTTTCGCCTTCGCGCGGCTGAGAACACCCCGGTGGAGCATGCTTTGTGGACACTTAAAAACTGCACATGGACATGGCCCAAATCCCTGCATGTAAAACTATTTTGCAGAAGTGAGAGAAATTCGTTCAAGCGTCTGAATCTCTCAGCCGAAAGGAACGGGCAAGTGGAACCACTCCCGTTCATGAACACCGCGTCGAGGACCCCGGACGGCCGCCCGGGTGCGCTTGCGAGCCGAGGCCACCGTCATTCCCCGGGTTTCCCAACTGGCCGATGGGCCTTGCCGGCACTGCTGCTCCCGGCCTTCCTGACGACCGCCGATCTCCGGGCCGAAGTCCCCGGCATCATCCACCACCAGGGCCGCCTCGCCATCCACGGCACCAATTTCAACGGCTCGGCGCAGTTCAAGTTCTCCCTCGTCGCCACCAATGGCCAGGGCGACACCGTGACGCTCTGGAGCCACAACGGCACCGGAACCGCCGGAGCCGAACCCGCCGCGCCCGCGCTGGCGCTGCCGGTGACGCACGGCGTCTTCTCCGTCGCGCTGGGCGACGTGTCGGTCGCGAACATGACCGCGCCGATCCCGGCCACGGTCTTCACCAATTCCGAGATCTGGCTCCGTGTCTGGGTCAATGACGGTGTCAATGGTTCCCAACCCCTTTCTCCGGACCGCCGCCTCGCTTCGGCCGGCTACGCGCTTGTGGCGGGTTCCGTGCTCGGCACCACGCCCGCTTCCACTAACTTCACCGGTTCGCTCGCGGGCGACATCACCGGCACCCAAGCCGCCACGGTCGTGGAAACGGTCGGCGGATTGTCCGCTGCGGACGTGGCTGCTGGCGCCACGCTGGCCAACGACGCCACCGCGCTGAACACGGCCGAGACGATTGTCCGCCGCGATGCGAACGGCGGCTTCTCCGCCGGAACCGTCGCCGGCTCGTTCGTCGGCAACGCGGCGGGTTTGACCAACTTCCCCGCCTCGCAGCTTGCGGGCACGGCGGCTTCGGCCACGAACTTCGTCGGCGGCCTCGTCGGCGATGTCGGCGGCACGCAGGCCTCGACCGTTGTCCTGACCGTCGGCGGCCAGGCCGCGACCAACATCGCCTCCGGCGCGGTGCTCGCGAACGCCGCCACTTCCCTCGCCACCAGCAACGCCATCGTGCGCCGGGACGCCGACGGGAACTTCGCCGCCGGTGTCGTCACCGGCACCTTTGTCGGCAACGGCCAGGCGCTGACCAACCTCACCGCCGTCAACCTCGTCGGCATCGCGCCCGCCGCGACCAACTTCACCGCCCCGCTCGTCGGCGACGTGGTCGGCGGACAGACCACCACCGAGGTGAAGACCGTGGCCGGGCTCGGCGCGACCAACGTGGCCGCCGGCGCGATCCTGGCCAATGCCGCCTCCAGCTCGAACGTGCTCGGGGCCATCGTCCGCCGCGAGGACTGCTACGGCGACTTCGAGGCCGGCACGGTCCGCGCGACCGCGTTCGTCGGCGACGGCTCGGGACTGACCAATCTCCCCACTTCCCCCTCCTCCTTCCAGGCACCATCCGGTTCGCTGCTGGTCTCGCTGCTGGAGGCCGATTCCTCCCTCATCTCCGCCGGCTATCGCCGCATGATGACCGTGCCCGCTCCCGGCTGGGTCAACGGCTCCTCCACCGGCGTGCCCTCGGCGCGGGCGGGCCACTCGACCGTCTGGACCGGCACCGAGATGATCGTCTGGGGCGGCAGCGGCAGCTCCGGCACGCCCTTGAACAGCGGCGGCGGCTACGCGGCCGACACGGACGCTTGGACGACGCTGACCACCGTCGGGGCGCCCGCTGCCCGCAGCGGCCACACCACCGTCTGGACCGGCACCGAGATGATCGTCTGGGGCGGCCAGGGCGGTTCCGGCAACCTCGGCACCGGTGGCCGCTACTCGCCGAACACGCTCTCCTGGACGGGGCTTTCCACCACCGGTGCCCCCGAGGCCCGCCAAGGCCACGCCGCCGTCTGGACCGGCTCCGGGATGATCGTCTGGGGCGGGCTGAACATCGCCGGCCTGCGCAATGACGGAGCGATCTACGACCCCGCCAACAACACCTGGACCCCGCTGCCCACCGAAGGCGCGCCCGAAGGACGCCGCGGCGCGGTGGCCGTCTGGGGCGACAACCGCCTCATCGTCTGGGGCGGAGAGGGCGAGTCCGGCGATCTCGCCACCGGCGGCCAACTGCTCTTCACGAACGGCGTGCCCTCCGTGTGGACCCCGATCAACCCCACCAATGCCCCGGCCGCCCGCAGCGGCCATTCCGCCGTGTGGTTCGGCGACAAGATGTTCGTCTGGGGCGGCAAGAACGGCGGCGTGGTCTTCGGCGACGGCGCGGCCTACTGCGCGCACTGCGACACCTGGTTCCCCGTCTCCTCCACCAATGCCCCCTCGCCGCGTTTCGACGCCTCGATGATCGCCACGACCACAGGCTTCGCCGTCTTCGCCGGGGCCAACAACGGCGGCGACCTGAACAACGGCGCCACCTACGACCCGGCCAACAACGAATGGCTGCCCCTTTCCACGCTCGGTTCCCCGCTCGCCCGTTCCGGCGGCGGCGGCGTCTGGACCGGCACGGAACTCCTCCTGTTCGGCGGCCGCTCGGGCGGCTCCGCCGTCGCTTCCCCGCAACGTCTCGTTCCCCAGCCCACCTGGTATTTCTATCGCAAGCTATGAAGAGGCCTCTCCGCATCCTCCCCCTCGTCCTCGGCGCGCTCCTCGCCGCCGTCGGCTCCGCCCGAGCCCAGTGGACCACCCAGTCCATCGCGCTCAAGGCCGGTTGGAACGCCGTGTTCCTGCACGTTGACGCGTCGCACGACACGCTGGCGAACCTGGTCGCGGCCGACGTGAACAACCCCATCACCGAGGTTTGGCTCTGGGCCCCGCCCGCCGCCACGCTCCAGTTCGTCCAGAGCCCGCAGCAGCCCGTGGACACCAGCAGCCAATGGATGAGCTGGAAGCGCAACGCCATGGGGGCCTCGCTCCTCCAGCGGCCCATCGGCAATGCCGCCTACCTCGTCCACGTCTCGACCAACGTCGCGAACTACACCTGGACGATCAAAGGCAAGCCCGTGCCGCCGCACTACGAATGGAGCACGAGCGGTTTGAACCTCATCGGCGTGCCCAGCCACCCCTCCACCCCGCCGACCTTCGAGTCCTTCTTCGCCAACGCGCCCGAGCTCCAGCAGAACGCCGAGGTTTACCACTACCCCGGCGGCCCGCTCGGCGCCGGCAATCCCGCGCGCCTCTACACCCTGCGCACCACGCCCATCCCGCGTGGCAAGGCGTTCTGGATCCGCTCCGGCAACGTCTTCAACCGCTACTTCGCCCCGTTCGAGACCGTGTTGAACAACCCCAAGGGCCTTGAGTTCTCGGACTCGCTCGGTGTCGTCAGCTTCCGCCTGCGCAACCTCGCCCTGACCAACGTCACCGTCACCCTCGGCCTCCACGCCTCCGCCACGCCGCCCGCCGGCCAGTCGAACATCGTGGCCGTGCCGCCGCTGCTCGTCCGCGGACCGCTCAACACCACCAACCTCACCTACACCTACACGCCCCTCGCCGAGAACGGCACCCATAGCTGGACCCTCGCGGCCAAGGGCCAGCCCGGAGCGGACGTCGAGGTCGTCCTCGCGCTGAACCGCTCCGCGATGTCCGGCAACGTCGGCGCGCTCTACGCCGCGCTCATCCGGTTGAACGACTCCTTCGGCCATTCGCAGGTCGAGCTCCCCGTGTCCGCCACCGTCGCCTCCGAAGCCGGCCTCTGGATCGGCAGCGCGGTCATCACCCACGTGCGCGAGTCGCTGAAGACCTACGAGCAGGGCCCCTCCGGCACCGTGATCTCGACCAATGGCGAATACGTCGTCGCGGGCACCAGCACGAACCTCGGCGCGGTGCCCAAGAGCTTCCCGCTCCGCCTCATCGTCCACAACCCCGAGCCCGGCGGCCACGCCCAGCTCATGCAGCGCGTCTATCTCGGCCTGAATCCCCAGACCAACTACGTCGTCGCCACCCGCGAATCGGCGCTCGACACCGACCATCTCGACAAGGCCCGCCGCGTCAGCGCCAGCCACCTGCCCTTCACCGCCACGAACGAGACCTGGGCCTTCAACGGCACCCTCGGCGGCCAGCCCACCCTGACCACCTCGGTCGTGCTGGACTTCAACGACCAGGAGTCGAACCCCTTCCTCCACACCTACCACCCGGACCACGACGGCCTGGACGGCTCGTTCCTCAACGAGCTGCCGCGCGGTTCGGAATCCTACAGCGTCCGCCGCGACATCACGCTCCACGTGGTCCCTCCGGGCGACGGCGTGGGCAATCTCAACGCCGGGGGCCAGACCCTCGCCGGCACCTATTCCGAAACCGTCACCGTCCTCGGCCTGCAGCGCGGGGGCGGCCAGAACGACTCCCGCTCCTACGAGATCCAGGGCGTCTTCAGCCTCAACCGCGTCTCCGCCACCCCCGTCCTGACCCGTCCTTAAAACCATCCTTCGTCCAACCCGTCCTTTTTAGATCCAAGATCCACACCGCCATGAAAACGTTCCGCTACCTGTTCCGCTCCCTGACCCTCGCCGCCCTCGGCCTGGCCCTCCTCGGCACCGACCTCCGGGCCGCCAACGGCCGTCCCCCGGAAAAGATGTCCTACCAGAGCTACCTGGTGGACGCGAACGGCCTGCCGCTCGGCAACAACGGCCCGAAGAACTACGACGTGATCTTCCGCATCTACAACGACCAGTCGGCCAGCGCCGCGGGCAACAAGGTGTGGACCGAACAGCAGACCATCACCGTGGACAACGGCTACTTCAGTATCCTGCTCGGCGAGGGCAACGCCTACGCCAGCGAGGCGCGCCCGCCCCTCTCCAGCGTGTTCACGAACATGGCCGACGCTTCCGACCGCTTCATTGAAATGACGGTCAAGGGCATCGGCGCCGGCGGCACGGACTCCACCATCGCCCCGCGCGTCCGCCTCCTGCCCGCCGCCTACGCCTATCTCGCCACCACCGCCGTCAACGCCAACAACCTCGTCAACTCCAGCCACGGCACCG
>CBFGQE010000197.1:0-6042 GCA_965650815.1 uncultured bacterium | reverse complement strand
GAAGTCGCCGTGACCCCGAGCGACATGGCCGACGCTCTCATCCGCAAGGCGCAGGCGCTCGGCGTGAAGCTGAGCTGAGCCCACGCGGCTGCTTTTCCAAGAACGCCGCCAACCAAGTTGGCGGCGTTTTCTTTTTCCGGAGAACACCCTGCGAACGCATTTGTCCGTGCGTGGCCCGCCTTTCGGTTTGAACCCAGGGAGTGTTTCCGGAGACTCGGGGCCGACCGCCGTTCACCGCGTCGATGGACCTGCTCGATTTCATCCTGAACCTCGCCGGACTGCTGCTCTGGTTCGGCTGGCGCCAGACCCGGGCGCGGCTCGTCGTGCCCAACGCGGGCATCAGCCTGCTCTCCACGCTCCGCCGGACCGACGCGGGCGAACATCGCACCCATCTGCTGCCGCTCTTGGCCGGACTGCTCGTCGTGCGTTGGCTGGTCTATTGGCAGGTGGGCCAGAGCGTGGACTGGGTCGCACGGCTCCGCTTCGGCCTTTTGCCGGTGCCCTTCCGCAGCGGCTACTGGGACTTCATGCTGCTCTATTCGGTCGGCAGCTTCCTCCACGCGGTGGCCGTGGCGTATCTCTGGCTGGTGCTGCTTTCCATCCTCCATCCCCGCGCGGTGGACACGCCGCAGAACCGCTTCGTCCGCGAACAGCTCGGCGTGCTGGACGCGCTGCCGTGGGCGCTCCGGCTCTTGCTGCCCGGCGTCGCGGTCGGCGCGGCGTGGATGCTGGCGGGGCCGGTCTTCGAGTGGATGAACCTGATCCCGGAGGCGAAGTCTCTGGGCCACCGAGGCCAACAGGCGCTGGTCAACGGCCTCGCCCTCTATCTGGAACTGCGCTGGCTGATCGTGGGCCTATTGGCCGTGGGCTTGCTCAACAGCTACGTCTATCTCGGCCGCGCGACGGTCTGGGCCTATGTGCAAACCACCTCCCAGACGCTGCTGCTGCCGTTGCGCTGGGTGCTGGAACTTCCCGGAGCCTTGCTGGGCCGCATCAGCAAAAGCGATTGGGCCGTTCTCACGGGGCAATTCCTCGCCCTCCGCTTCGGCCGGGTCGATCTCGTGCCCGTCGTGGCCATCGTCGGGGTTTTCCTCGGCACCGACCGTGCGATCCGCGCCCTGGCCCTGCTCTATTCGCAGTTGCCGTTTTAACTCACCAGCTTGCCTGCCGCCGCGTCGCACTTCGCGGCCAGTGCGAAATCCTTTTCCGTGAGACCGCCCGCGTCGTGCGTGGAGAGCGCGAGTGAGACCTTGTTCCAGCGGATGTCGATGTCGGGATGGTGCCACGCCTTCTCCGCCAGCTTGGCCACGGCGTTGACGAACTTCACCGCGACCACGAAGTCCTTGAACGCATAGGTGCGTCGGATGACCGACCCCTTCTTCGTCCAGTCGGGCACGGTGTTCAGGGCGGCCTTGATCTGCGGTGGGGAGAGCTTCGTCATGGAGCACCAGTGCCACAGCCGCGCGACGCGGCCAACGGCAAAGTCCGCAGTCTTGCGCCGTGGAATCGCCCCGCCAGACTCCTGCCATGCGAGACCTGCAACACCCTGGCTGGATGTGGCTCAAGGCGGTTTTGTTCCTCGTCATCGGGCTGGTCGCGGGCGGGCTGTTGCTCGCGGAATCGCCGCATTGGCGGACCCTGCTGTATCTGTCGCTTGTGGTCTGGGCCTTCTGCCGCGCCTACTACTTCGCCTTCTACGTCATCGAGCGCTACATCGATCCCGCGTTCCGGTTCTCAGGGCTCTGGTCCGTGGTGCAATACTGGGTCCGCCGCCGCTGAACCGCCGTTTCATCGGCCCAACTTCCCATGCTCGAACTTGAAGAAGCCCTGGCTCGAATGGTGGCCCGCATCCGCCCTCTAGGCACCGAGCGGGTGCCCGTCGCCGAAGCGGCGGGGCGCATCTTGGCGGAGCCGCTGGTCTCGCCCGTGCCGCTGCCGCTCTTCGACAACTCGGCCTTCGACGGCTACGCGGTCCGCGCCCGCGACGTGGCGAACGCGGCGGCGGATTCGCCGCTCTGGCTGAAGCTCTGCGGCACTGTCGCGGCGGGCGATGCGCCGGACTTCACCGTGGAACCGGGCACGGCCGCGCGGATCTTCACCGGCGCGATGCTGCCCGACGGAGCGGACGCCGTGGTGATGCAGGAAGACACCGTGAGCGATTCCGCCGCGCGCCCCGGAGAAATCGGCGTCCTCGATCCGGTCAAACCCTGGGAAGCCGTGCGGTTGCGGGGCGAAGAGCTCAAGGCCGGCGCGCCGCTTCTGGAACGCGGAACGATGCTGGGCACCGGAGCCTGTGGATTGCTGGCCGCCGTGGGCTGCGCGGACGTGCCTGTCGCGCGACGTCCCGTCGTCGGACTGCTTTCCACGGGCAGCGAGCTGCGCTTGCCGGGAGAACCTTTGGCGCGCGGCCAGATCTACGAGAGCAACCGCGCGCAGTTGCTCCCGCTGCTCCGCGCTTGCGGAGCGGCCGTGTGCGACTACGGCCTCGTGCCCGACGACCTCGCGGCGACCGAGACGGTCCTGCGGCGCGGCTTGGAGGAATGCGACGCGCTCATCACCTCCGGCGGCGTTTCCGTGGGCGAACTGGACCATGTGCGCGACGCCTTCGTCGGGCTCGGCGGCACGATTGATTTCTGGAAGGTCGCGGTGAAGCCGGGCAAGCCCTTCGTCTTCGGCGAACACGGCGGCAAACATCTCTTCGGCCTGCCGGGCAATCCCGTTTCATCCTGGGTCACGTTCTGGCTGATGGTCCGCCCCGCCCTGTTGGCGATGCAGGGAGCCGCCGAACTGTCGCCGCCCACGAGCTGGGGCGAGTTGGAGGAACCGCTGCGAAATCCCGGCAATCGCCGCCACTTCGTCCGCGTCGTCCGCTCGGATCGAGGAAAGGTCCGCACGGCGGGCATCCAAGGCTCCCACGCCCTGGCGGCCTTGGCTCGGGCCAACGGCCTGGTGGATGTGCCTCCCGGCGCGGTGCTGGAAACGGGCAGCCGGGTGGAAGTGCTCCTGTTGCCCTGAGCCGCAAACGCGCACGCTTGATTCGGCCCGATCAAGATGGGGCACCGTTTGTCCGTGCCACCGGGATGATGGGCTTCAAAGGTCAGGCTGGAAACTTGTCCCGCTCTGTCCCAGCGTCGATCCGGTTCAGCCGGATGGTTCTGGACTCGGGAAATCAGGCTTCCATGCACCGCAAACCATGAAACCAGCCCCTTTCAAGCCCGTCGGCCACACGTCCGTTTCGCCCTACCTCGTCGTCGCCGACGCGGCGGCCACGATCCGCTTCCTGGTCGCGGTGTTTGGCGCGCTGGAGCTGCGCCGCCACACCGACCCGGCGAGCGGCCGGATCATGCACGCCGAGGTGCGGCTGGACGACACCGTCGTCATGCTGGGCGACCAGTTGGAAGGTGTCTGGCCGGCGGTGGCGGCGCACGTGCATGTCTATGTGCCCGATGTGGACGCGACCTTTGCCAAAGGCTTGGCCCACGGCGCGATCGCCGTCCAGGTGCCGGTGCGCAAAGGCGACGAGGACAAACGCGGCGGATTCAAGGACGCGGGCGGCACCACCTGGTGGGTGGCGACCAAGCAGGAGTGACCGCGTAATTTTTCTGCCGAAGAGATGTCCCGGATAGGGCGGGCCGTTCGTCCTAGGATTGGAACCGGAGCAACAAACCAGAAACAGGAGACACCATGAGCAAGGTCCGAGTGTTGGTCGGCACAAAGAAGGGCGCGTTCATCTGCACGGCGGACGGCACGCGCAAGCAATGGGACATCAGCGGCCCGCACTTCGCGGGTTGGGAGATGTATCACCTCAAGGGCTCGCCCGTTGACCCGAACCGCCTCTACGCCTCCCAGACCAGCGGCTGGTTCGGCCAGATCATCCAGCGCTCCGACGACGGCGGCAAAACGTGGCACACACCCGGCAGCAAACCCGAGGACCTCGTCGGCGAGCACGGATTTCCCAAGGGCGAAAGCAACCGCTTCGCCTACGAAGGCGAGGTCGGCACGCACATGTGGTATGACGGCACGCAGCACCCGTGGGAGTTCAAGCGCATCTGGCACATCGAACCCTCATTGACCGATCCCGATGTCGCCTACGCCGGGGCGGAGGACGCCGCGCTTTTCAAGACGACCGACGGCGGCAAGTCCTGGAAGGAACTGCCCGCGCTGCGCCAGACCAAGAGCGCCCTCTGGCAACCCGGCGCGGGCGGCATGGGCCTGCACACCATCCTGCTTGATCCCCGCGACGAGAAGCGCATCACCATCGCCATCTCGGCCGCCGGCGCCTTCCGCACCGACGACGGCGGACTCAGTTGGAAGCCGATCAACAAAGGGTTGAAGTCCCAGTTCGAGCTGCCCGATCCCGACGCCGAAGTCGGCCACTGCGTCCACCGCATCGCCGCGCATCGTTCTCGGCCCGACGTGCTCTACATGCAGAAGCACTGGGACATCATGCGCAGCGACAACGCCGGCGATCTCTGGAGCGAAGTCAGCGGCAATCTCCCGACCGACTTCGGCTTCCCCATCGACGTCCACGCGCACGAACCCGAGACGATCTACGTCGTGCCCATCACGAGCGATTCGCTCCACTACCCGCCCGACGGCAAACTGCGCGTCTATCGCAGCAAGACCGGCGGCAACGAATGGGAAGCGCTGACCAAGGGCCTGCCCCAGCAGAACTGCTACGTGAACGTCCTGCGCGACGCGATGGCGGTCGATTCGCTGGACGACTGTGGCATCTACTTCGGCACCACCGGCGGCCAGGTCTATTGCTCCCCCGACGGCGGCAACACCTGGGACGCCATCGTCCGCGACCTGCCCCCGGTGTATTCGGTGGAGGTGCAGACGCTGCGGTAAATCTGAAGAGCGAAGGCCAAAGGCAAAATGAAAACAAACTGGGAATACACCGTCCTCAAGCTCGAGACCGACTACGCGTTCTTCGGCGGAACCGACCTGGACACCGGCAAACTGGAGGAACAACTGAACGCTTTGGGAAGCGAAGCTTGGGAACTCGTGTCCGTCATGGACGTCAACATGTTGAAAGGCGGCTCCAAGTTCGTTGTCGCCACTTTGAAACGTCCAAAATGACGGAGTGCAAATCAACCACTTCGGCAAGACTTGCGACGCCATCGTCCGCGACCTGCTTCCGGTGGATTCGGTGGAATTGCAGACGTTGAAATGAACTTGGACACGAATTGCACGAATTCCCACGAATTCAGCACAGCGATTCGTGCCAATCCGTGAAATTCGTGTCTCGACCAGATTCCCATGATCCGCGTCGTTCTCCCCTTTCATCTCCGCACGCTCGCCCGCGTGGACGGCGAGGTGTCGGTGGACGTTCCCGCGCCCGTCACGGTCGGCGCGGTGTTGGATGCGCTGGAGACCGCCTATCCGATGCTGCGTGGCACGATTCGCGATCACGGGACCATGAAGCGGCGACCGTTCATCCGCTACTTCGCCTGCAAGGAGGACCTGTCGCTGGAACCGCTGGAGACGCGGTTGCCTGAGGCGGTGATCGGTGGCAAAGAGCCCTTCCTCGTCGTCGGCGCGATGGCCGGTGGCTGAGATCGAACCGAATGAATCCGCCTCTCCGAGTAGGCCGGGCCGCTGGCCCGGCATGTAGTTCAGGCTGCCAGCCTGAACCCGGGGGAATGTCCAAGCTGGCAGTTTGGACTACGAGTCGGGCTGGCAGCCCGACCTACTGGCCGCCGCACCGAGACCTTTTCCACATGACCAAGACCGCCCTGTTCATCCGCCACCAGGCGTTGCGCGGAAAACGCGACGACGTCCGCCGCGTCTGGGAAAAGCACGTCAAACCCCGCGTCGCCGCCAATCCCGGCCACGAGGCCTACTACTTCTGCTACGACAACACCAACCCCGACGTGGTCTGCGTTTTCCAGCTCTACTCCAGCGCGGAAGCGGTGCAGGCGTTTCTCGGAGGCGCGTGGTATCCGGACTACTTGAAGGAGGTCGGCGAATACGTCGCCGTGCCGCCGCAGATCACCCCGGCCGATCTCGTCTGGTCGAAGCCCGAGTGGCGTTGAGCAA
>CBFGQE010000196.1:0-6052 GCA_965650815.1 uncultured bacterium | reverse complement strand
TGGAACACTCCACGCCCGAAACAACCCAAATGAACGCGGGCGGTGATGCTTGGGAAGCTTCGCCCCGCCTCACCGAAAAGGCAGCGTTCGCCTGGCTGCGCTTCTGGCCGGCGGAGCTTCCCTACAGGGCGAGCCTCATCTTGCTGGGGGCGGTGGCAGCCATTGCCGGCCTTCGTCTCCTCCGCCTCCTGTGCCAGTGCGTTTTCCTCCTCCGGCTCAAGAAACGTGGCCAGCCGGTTGCCGCGCCGGTCGAACAGCTTTGCGCCCGCTTGGTCGGCGAAATGGGGATCGGCCGCCCCGTCGTCGCACTGGAAAGCGACGGACTCCGCACGCCCGTCGCGATTGGTTTCCTGCGGCCCGTGGTGCTGTTGCCCCGAGGGTTCACCGCTGCCGCCGCTCCGATGGAATGCGAGAGCGTGCTGCGCCATGAGCTGGCGCATCTCCGCCGCCATGACGACTGGACCAATCTGGTCCAGCAAGGCATCGCCGCGGTGCTCTTCTTCCATCCCGCCGTCTGGTGGCTCTCCCGCCGCCTGACCACGGAGCGCGAAATCGCCTGCGACGATTTCGCCTTCGCCAGCGCCGGTTCCGCGAAGGACTACGCGCTGCTTCTCGCCGAATTTGCCGGGCGGACGCGCGGCCGTGACTTGGCCGCCGCGCCAGCAGCCTGGAGCAACCCCCACCAACTCAAGGAAAGGATAGATATGCTGCTCGATCCGAAAAGAAACACCTCGACCCGTCTCGCGCTGGCCCGCACGGGATTGCTGACCGCCACCACCTTCGCCGTTGCCACGGTCGCACTTCTCGCCGGACCACGGCTCGTGCTGGCGGAGCCGTCCAAGGCCACGACCGTTTCGGACGCCGTCGTGGCGGTTCAAGTGCCCACCGATGTCACCGCGCCGGTGAACACCGAACTGGAACTTCGCCTCGACCAAGCGCCTGCTCTGGCTCGGGTCGAGGTATCCCCGGTCGCGACCGTCGAAGCGCGCATCAAGGAAAACGCGCTTCCCACCGTGGCCGTTCGCACGTCGAGCGCGGTCACTCCGACACCGGCTCCTCATCCTGTGGCCGCTCCGGCACCGCGGCCCGCGATCCTTCTGGCGCAAACCGCTCCGGCGGCTCCCAAACCGCCCCGGGCGGCCAAAGCCGTTGCTCCGGCCGAACCAACCTCGCCCGCAGCCCCCGCCCACGAATCGCTGGAACATCGCCTGGCGCAGCTCGAAAAACTGGTCCACTCGCTGTTGCACGAGCGGGCCCACGGGAAGGAACCTTCGAAGGAGATTCGCGGCAAAGCCTGGAACGAGGATGCCCAGGGCAAGCCCGCCAAGGACGAGGCCAAGGATCTTGGCAAATTGGAGTTCAATGGTCCCGCCTTGAACCACCACCCGGAGTGGTCGTTGAGCGACAAGGACCGGGAGGAAATCACCAAGGCCGTGCGGCAGGCGGAGAAGGAAGCGGCCAAGGCCGTGAAGGACGCCGAAAAGGCGATGCGCGACGCGGGTCGGAAGATGGGCGAAGAGAAACGGTTGGCCGAGACCCGAAACGACAACGCCAACCGCGACCAGCACCGCCGCGCCATCGAGCAGCGCAGGGACACGCTGGAGCAGCAAATGCGGCAACTGGAGAAACAGCTGGGGACCCTGGAGGAGGAACTGGAGGAGTTGGATGACCAGATCGAGAAGGAACTCGACCACGACCTGCCAACGCCCGTGCCGAACAGCGCCCCGGAGAACGGTTCTCCGAAACCGCTCCGCTGGTAACCCCCTGCTCCCACAATTCCCGAGCGTCCGTCTGGCGCCGTTCTGCTGAACGGACGCTCGGGAACCCTTGCGCCTTCTTCCCATGAACCAGCCACCTTCCAACGCCCAGAACGGCACCATCGCTTCGGCGATCAACCTGGAATTCGTCCGCAACGTCGCCGAATCGGCCACCGGCGACGGGCTGACGGAGGTGGAGTCCTTCCACCGTTCCTTGTTCCTCCACCAGCACGGCCGGGATCTCGAGCAGTTCCGGCAACAACGGATCATGAGCGAGAGTCGGCTGGCTGACTTGGAAACCAGGCTCCTGACTGCTCGCCAACGGTTGGTCGGCGAGGAACCGCTGCTGCCGGTGATGGAAGGGGGCGCGCCGGACACGCGGCCGACCGCGCCCTGGAATCTCTGGGACCAGACCATGTTCTGGATCGCCGCCGTCGGCATCGCGTGCCTGCTCGTGTTCGGCGTCCTCAACATCTCCTTCAACCTGCTCGAATCCGGCATCGTCACGTTCACCGAACATCCGGTGCGCGCGTATCTCTGGGCGGCCCTGCTCCCGGTCGGCGCGCTGGCGGTGAAGATCGGCTGGGACTTCCTCGAAAGTTCCCGTCGCCAAGGGATCTATCTCTGGACCTGTCTGGGCATCGGCATGGTTGCCGTCCTCGTGTGGGTGGCGGCCTATGCCAGCGTCTATCCGGCGCTCTCCCTGACCACCGAGGAACGGATCGCCCACCTAAGCGTGCGGGACGAGGGAGGTTCGACCGGCGGTTCTCCTTCGTTCGCTCCGGGTGGAGCCAAGCAGATCGACATGCTCATCGTGGCCGCGCAGGCGATCGCCGAGATCTGCCTGTCCGCCGCGCTCGGCATCTACATGACCCGCCTGTATGCGAAGCACCGGCCGGCGCGCCTCGCCCGCAATCCGGCGTTCACCCAGCACGACGAGGAACGGCGCTTGTTGGAGGAAAGCATCGCCAGCGAACGGCTCTCGCTGGCGGACGCGAAGGGCAACGAGGACCGCTTGGAACACCAGCTCAACGCGTTCGTCGCCTACGCGAAATCCCTCTTCCAGAAAGAAGCCGCGCAACGTCGGGACCGGGGGCATCAGAAGCGGCAGTTGCTCGACCAGATCACCGAACAGCTCCGTTCGCGCTTGGCCGACGCGGACCGCGACGGAGGTTCCGAGCAGAACGGCGATCTCAACCGGCTGTCGCTGGACTCCAAGTGATCCCATGAACCCGTGCCATATCCTGCTCGTGCTCGCGCTGCTGCTCACCGGTGCCGGTTGCCAACCCGCCGCTCCCGCAAGCAAGACCCGGCATGTGCGCTACATCGTCGGGATCTCGCCCTTCCTCGACGAGCGGGCCAACGACGAGGTCTTCCGCCACCTCGTCCGGCTGTTGCTAGAGGACATGCCGCTCAATTCGTCGCTCTGGCTCTACGACGCCTACCATGTGCGCACCATCACGCAGATCGAAATCCCCAACGTGCGCGCCTTCGAGAGCGACCGGACGCGGGCCAACCAGTTCGCCGGTCCCATCCAGCAGCTCAAGTCGTTCCTCGCTTCACCAAAGGAACGGCCGAAGGTGGCCGATCTCGACTTCGCCCGGGCCGTGCGTTTTCCGCAGTTCATGGATTTCGTCGCGGAGAACCTGAACACGACGAATGGTTCCGTCGTGACCATCGTCCTCGGCAGCCCGTTGTATCTGGACGAAAAGGAACCGGCTTTCTCGATGGTGGAAGGATACTTTCCGTCGGACGGGCACTTGCTCGCATCACGCGAGAAATCGGTCTTCGGGCTCAAGGATGCCGGAAACCATCTTCCAGAGGTTGGGGTGCATTGGGGCTACTTCGGCGATCCTTGGACGAACGATCTGCACAGCCAGAAGGTGGGCCGTTTCTGGAATCTCTTTCTCAACTCACAAGGGGCGCGCCTGGAGACCTTCACCGACGATCTGCCCACCGTGTTCAACGCCGTGCGCGGCCGGACAGAAGCGGACGGTTCACGCGGCAACAACGATCAAATCGATCCCGCCCAGACCAAGATCGAGATGCTGCGCATTTCCCGCGACGTGGGCGTCGCCGACTGGATCACGCGCGATCTGCCCGCCAATCATCGCCCGCCGCCGCCCACAGCATTCATCGGACCGATGAAGATCGGCATCCGTTGGCAAGGCGACATCGATCTCGATCTCTACGCCCGACCGAGCCGCAACGCGGAGACCCTGTTCTTCCAGCACACCCGCTCGGAAGAAGGCTTCTACTTCAAGGACCACCGTTCCTCGCCCGACCGGGAACACGAGTTCATCGAATTCACCGCACCGGTCGATGTCCGCCAGGTCGAAGTGCATGTGAACTACTACGAGGGCCGAATGGACCAACCTGCGGGCGAGGTCCGCATCGAGTTCCAGGGCCGGATCTATTCCGGCGACTTTGCCCTCGCGGCGGAGCGCGGAAACAAAGGCCGGGGCGGAGATGAACAGCGGAAGTTTTGGACAAGGATCAATCTCGCCCAAGTGCTGGGCCTACAGTGAATCGGTGATCCGGTGAATCCAAGGCGCGAATCCTCAGATCTGTCTCTGCCCCCGTTGCGGCGGCGGTTAAGCGGGCAACTCCGTCCGGTTGCTGGATTCAGGACAGCATTGCGGGCGTAACCGCCCTGACACCTGACGATGCGGAATGCCGTGTCGCTTTTTCGGTGGAAGTGGCTGCTAGATTTGGCGGCGTGAAAACTGTCGCTCCCACTTTGGACCCGGAGGAGATGCTGGCCGCTTGGCGGCGGCGTGATCCGGAGTATGACGGTCTGTTCTGCTTCGCGGTGACGACCACCGGCATCTTCTGTCGTCCATCTTGTCCGTCTCGGCCCAAGCCCGAAAACCTCCGCTTCTTCCCCGACGCCGGCAGCGCCGTCCGCGCCGGGTTCCGCCCCTGCAAACGGTGCCGGCCGGAACTGGCGCAAGGCCAACCGCCCGATTGGATCGGGCGCCTGCTGCGGCGCGCCGCCGAGTCGCCCGACGAAAAGATCTCCGCCCGAGAACTGCGCGCCTCGGGGCTCTCTCCGGAGCGCGTGCGGCGCTGGTTCCAGCGGCATCACGGCATGACCTTCGCCGCGTGGTGCCGGGGCCTGCGGCTGTCCCGTGCCTTCACGCAGATCCGGCGCGGCGAGCCGATGGACGACGTGATCCTCGGGCACGGCTTCGAGTCGCACAGCGGGTTCCGATCCGCCTTCGGCAAAGCGTTCGGCACCGCTCCCGGGGGCGCTTCCTCGCAGGCCCATCTCGTCGTGACCCTGGTGGAGACGCCTCTCGGCGCGATGCTGGCCGCCGCGACCGAACATGCCGTCGTCCAGTTGGAGTTCGCCGATCGGCGCGGCTTGGAGCGCAGCTACGAGGAGATGCGTCGCCGCTTCCGGTTCCCGGTCATCCCGGGGAACAACGCCGTGCTCGACCAGCTTCGCCGGGAACTTGCTGAGTATTTTCACGGAAAGCGCCGCAGCTTCGACGTGCCCATGCAAATGCGCGGGACGGCCTTTCAGGAACGGGTGTGGGCCGAGCTGGGACGCATTCCCTACGGAGCCACGGCGAGCTATGAGGAGATCGCCCGCCGCATCGGAGCTCCGGGCGCATTCCGCGCGGTGGCCCGGGCCAACGGAACCAATCGCCTCTACCTGCTCGTCCCCTGCCACCGCGTCATCGCCAAGGATGGAACCCTGAGCGGCTACGGCGGCGGGCTCGTGAGAAAACAGCGGTTGCTCGATCTGGAACGGCATCCCAGCCAGGCGAATTCCTGTCCCGACACGAAAGCTCCATCGCGCCCCGTGAAAACAGAGAAGCCTTGGTCTTCCGAAGCGGCCGCATCTACGCCAGCAGCGCCTGAACCACGTGCCCGTGCACATCGGTCAGCCGATAATCGCGGCCGCCATGGCGGAAGGTGAGGCGTTCGTGGTCCATCCCCAGCAGGTGGAGGATGGTCGCGTGAAAGTCGTGCACGTGGACGCGGTTCTCGGCCACGGTCGCGCCGATCTCGTCGGTGCTGCCGTAGGTGAGGCCGCCCTTCACCCCTGCCCCGGCCATCCATGAGGAGAAGCACGCGCTGTGATGGCCACGGCCCTTGTCGCCGTCCACGCCCGGCGTGCGGCCGAACTCCGTGGTCCAGACCACGAGCGTGTCGTCGAGCATCCCGCGCTGTTTGAGATCCTTCAGCAAGCCGGCGATGGGCTGGTCGATGTTCTTCGCGTGCTTCGCGTGCTCGGCCATGTCGCCGTGCTGGTCCCAGTTGTGGCTGGAACTGCCATCGACCAG
>CBFGQE010000195.1:0-6074 GCA_965650815.1 uncultured bacterium | reverse complement strand
GACGGCGACGCGGTGGAGCTGGATCTGCCCATGCCGGTGGAACGGCTGGAGGCGAACCCGCTGGTGGAGGAACTGGTCGGACAGACGGCACTGAAACGCGGGCCGGTGGTCTATTGCCTGGAGACGGCCGATCTCGGTTCCGCGAAGACGGACGCCGCGTCGCGGCCGAAGATCCACGAGATCGAGGTGCCGGACGACGCGGACTGGATCGCGCGGCACGACCGGCGGTTGCTCGGTGGCGTGACGGTTCTGGACGGCGAGGTGGCCGTGGTGCCCGGCGGCGATTGGCGGGGACAGCTCTATCGTCCGATGGCTTCCGCCCCTGCAACGCTCCGTCGGCTGCGTGTGCAATGGGTGCCCTACGCGGTCTGGGGCAATCGAGGCTCTGGCGAGATGAGCGTGTGGCTGCGGCGACACTGACGACGGTTTCTTTCCGACAACGATGAACGCGCGAATTGGAATCCTGGTGGCGGCGATGGTGTGCGGGACCACGGTCCAAGCCGAGGAGCCGACGACGAACAGCGTGGGCCTGGTGCTGAGACCCGTTCCGCAAGGCAGCTTTTTCCGGGGCAGCGAGACGGGCGATTGGGACGAGCGTCCGGTCCATCGCGTGACGTTTTCCCGGCCCTTTCGGATTTCCGCGAACGAAGTGACCTTGGAGCAATTCCGCCAATTCCGCCCGGACCACGCCGTCAGCCATGCGGGCAAGGCCACGGGCGTGAGTTGGGCCGATGCGGCGGCGTTCTGCGATTGGCTGTCGCGCCGGGAAGGAAAACCGTATCGGCTCCCGACCGAAGCCGAGTGGGAATACGCCTGCCGGGCGGGTTCGACGAATGCCTTCAGCTCAGGAGAGCAACTTCCGGCCGATGCTTCCGCCGCGAACGCCTGGGGCCTTTCCGGAATGCACGACGAGGTGATGGAGTGGTGCTTCGACTGGTATGGCGCGTATCCGTTCGGCGAAGCGGCCGATCCTATCGGCGCGGCCTCGGGCCTGGTGCGCGTGGTGCGGGGCGACAAGCCGGACACGGACGAACGGTTGAAGGACGAAGTAGGCCGTGTGGCGCAGGACTATCGGCGCTCGGCCAACCGCGCGGGCTTGCCGCCGGACTTCGGCGTGAAGGCGGGCGCGAAGGCCACGGGCACCAACGAGCTCTTCGGCGCGCATCGCGTCGGTTTCCGTGTCGTGCAGGCTCCGTTGCCGACCACGGCTCCGACGCCGGTGGAGCTCCCGTTTGTGCGACAAGGTCTCGGCCCGGTGGATGAGCGGGTTAAGATCGGTCCGTCAAAGCCATACTTCCGCAAACGGCACTTGCTCCCCATTCCGCCGGACAACGCGCCCGACGCGGCCATCGCGGCGGCGGGGTTCCATCCGTCGTTCCGCAAACACAACCACAGCCCGGCGCTGGAGGTCTGCCCGAACGGCGACGTGCTGCTCATCACCTACACGTCCTACTTCGAGTATGAACCGGGCGTGTCGCTGATGGCGGCGCGGCTGCGATTCGGCGAGGACGAGTGGGGATTTCCCGAACCGATCTTCGACACGCCGGACGTGAATGACCATGCCACGCTGCTCTGGACCGACTGGGAAAAGGGCGGACGGCTCTGGCTCTTCTGGGGTTGGCCGAAGATGGCGGCCGGTGCGTTTCCGTTCCAATGGATGACCTCGGACGACAGCGGGGCCACGTGGAGCGAAGTGCGGTTCCCGGAATTCAGCGGACCGATCGGCGGCCATTCCAAGCAGCCGATCAATTCGGGCCTCCGCCTTGGTTCGACGATCTTCATGGCCAGCGACGCGATCCGCGCGGAGTCCGTTCTCTGGGCCACGGACGACGAGGGCCGCACGTGGCGCGACACCGGCGGGCGGACGGCGGGACGGCACACGACCGTGGCCGCGTTGCGCGACGGAGCGTTGCTCGGGTTGGGCGGGAAGAACTCGGACATCGAGGGCTACCTGCCGCAGTCCATTTCCCGCGACGGCGGCAAGACGTGGGAGAAGTCGAAGACGCCCTTTGCCGCGCAGGCCGTGAACCAACGCCCCAGCCTGCTGAAGCTGCGCAGCGGCCGATTGGTCTTCGCCGGCGATTTCCAGAAGCGCGGCAACCTCGCGCCGGCGGGCATCACGAACCGCGGCAGCTACGTGGCCTTTTCCAACGACGACGGGGCCACCTGGAGAACCAAACCGCTGCCCGGCGCGCAGCCGCACGAGAAGCCGGAGTATCGCCATGATCCGGCCACGCTCGGCTACAGCGCGCTGCGGCAGGCACCGAACGGCCTGATCCATCTCGTCGCGACGATGAACACGCCGTGCCTGCACTTTGAATTCAACGAAGCCTGGCTGTTGTCCGATGCGCCGGACGCGTCCGAAGATGCGGCGTTGATGGCTTCCACCGCGCAGAGGACGGCGCAGAACACGCCGAGGAATTCGTTGGCCGAAGGGCTGAAGATCGAAAGCAACGGCGGCTTGGCCGACGACGGGCGCTACTTGAAGGACGGCCCGGAGCGTTGGGTGCAGCCGGACGGCACGGTGCGCTACGAAGCCCGGTTCTCGTTGGGCCGAAAAAACGGCGTGGAGATTCTCCGCCGAAGCGACGGCACCAAGGTCTGGGAGTGGGACCGACGCGCGGATGGTTCTTCGATCTGGACCACGTATTGGGAGAACGGCGCGATGCGTTCGGAGTCCCGCTGGCGCGGGACGGTGGCCGAAGGCCGGGCGACTGCTTGGAATCGAGAAGGCCGTGTCGTGGCAGAAGCCAACTTCGAGGCGGGCTTCCTCAAATAGACGCCCGATCGCTCACTTTGCGGCCGGGGCGGCGGTCGGCGTGGCGGCACCCTTGGAGGGATAGGCTTTGACGAGGTATTCCACGAGCGAATCGATCTGGGCGTCGTCGAGGATGCCGCCGTGTTTCTTGGAGAAGGCGGCCATGAGCGTGCCGGGTTTGCCGTGGGTGATCCAGGTGCGCCAGTAGTCGGCGTTGGTGTCCACCTTCAGCGCGGAGAGGTCGGGCACCATCGCGGCGCGGTGTTCGGCCGTGTGGCAGATGCCGCAGGCGGTGACGAAGAGCTTTTCGCCGGTGCGGCCGATGGTGGGCTCCACGTGGCAGGTGGCGCAGTCGTTGCGGAAGATGGCCTGACGGTCGGAGAGCGCGGCCATCTGGTTGCGCTCGCGGTCACTCATGGCGGGTAGCGCGGCGCCCGGGGCCGGGGTGGGGACATCGGTGCTGACGGTAAGGATCTGGCGGCCGCCGGTGGTTTCCAACGTGATCGTCTTCGTGACCTTCCCGTGCTTGCCCAGCACGTTCATGGTCGCGGAAATGGAGCCGCTCTCGCCCGGCTTCAGCGTCCAGGGCTGGCTGGGGAGCTTGGCCACGGTGCAGCCGCAGGAGCTGCGCGCGGCGATGATCGAGGCTTCCGCCGTGGTGGAGGTGTTCGTGACCCAGAAGGTGAAGAGCGCCTCGGTCTCGCCGGGCTTGGCCTTGATCTCCTTCAGCGGAGCGTCCCAGACGAGCGGGTTGGCGGCGGGCGCGGCGACGGTGGTCGGGGTCGGCTGGGCCGTGGGCAGGGCCCGCTGGAGCGTGGTCGGAGCCGGAGGAACCGGCGGCAACGGGGGAACCTGCGCCAACAAAGGCAGCGAGGCCAACAGCACGGCGGTGACGGCAAACGAAACGCGCATGGGGCGGAGACTAGCCGTGAACCGGCGTTTTTCGAGCGGAAATCTTTTCAGGCTCCGGGTCGGGCCGGGACGGCGGTTTCGGCCTTGGACGCGTGTTGGTTCCGGAGAGTTTCCAGCAGCGCCTCGGGGTTACGGAACAGGGCCGGAGACCAGAGCCGGTGCAGATGCCAGCCTTGGGAAGACAGGATCGCGCTGCGAAACCGTTCCCAGGCGATCGGGTCCGGGGTCTTGCGGTAGCGGGTGAAGTCGGCCAGCACGCCCAGGGTGACGTCGGCTGGGAGCCGGGGATGGGCCAGCGCCAGATCCACGCAGAACCCGTCGTTGCCCCAGTAGGCGGTTGAGCCGACGGCGTGTTGCTCCTTCAACCGCCGCCCCAGCACCTCAACGACGGACGAAGGCGAACGCGTGGGTTGGACGAGGCATTCGGCGGCGGTCGCGGGCGTGGCGCGTTCCAAGGCCTGCTGCCATTGCTCGAAGTCCCCGGCCAAGCGCGCGGCGAAGCGCAGGTAGGCGTAGAGCTGGTGGCGGCCCGTGGGGCGCACGCCGTCGGCCAGGGGTTCGTTCGACAGATATTCCGGGCGCGGAATGGAGGTGAGGACGTGGACCATTTCCCGGGCGCGGGTCACGAGGACGTTCAAGCGCCGTTCGCCGCCGGCCCGGGAGAGAGCGCCGAAGTTCCGCCGGAACTTGCCCTGCGCATCGGGGCCGAACGTGGTGCAGATGACGATGTGGTCGCGTTCGTCGCCCTGCACGTTCTCCAGGTTCTTCACGAACAACCCCTCGAAGGAATCGCGCCCGCGCCGTTGCCGGGCGGCTTCGAGGCGTTTGGCGAATTTCGCGTCGGTCGCCGCGCGGTCTTCCAGCGCGTCGAGGATCAGCTCGCGTTGGTTGAGGTTGAAGCAAGCCAGCCCGATGGACGGAGGCTCGGGATCGTCCAACAGCTCGGCCACGAGATCGGCGGCCGCTTTGGCTTCGGCTTCGTTGCCGCGCTCCTGGTAGACGCCGTCCACATGCTTCAGATGGATCGGCGTCTGGAAGGCTTTGTGGCGGGGATGGCCGGGGATCGGCTGGAGCCGACCTCCGTAGAACGCCTGGTTGGAGAAGCCGATCAAGGCCTCGTTGCGCGAGCGGTAGTGGACGTCGAGGAAGGCTTCTTGCACGTCCAGATTCAGCGCCGCGGAGAGCAGGTCCTCGGCTTCGGACTGCTGCTGTTGGAAGACTTCCTCGGCCGTCTCCGCGTCGATGTCGTCGCTCTCCGCCAGCGACTGCTCGAAGAATCGGGTCGGCGGAAGCTGCTTGGGATCGCCCGCGATGACCACGCGCCGGCCGCGCAGCAACACGGGCAACGCTTCTTCCAACCGGCACTGGCTGGCCTCGTCGAAGATCACCACGTCGAACAGCGCCTCGCGCGGAAAGATCTGCGCCACCGTGGCCGGAGCGGCCATCCAGACGGGACAGAGGTCGAAGAGCGGATCGCCGCCGTCGGAGCCCGCGCCGGCCGCGATCATCTGGCGGAGCTTCATCGCTTTTTCGCCGCGCACGTAGAGCCGTTGGCGCAGGGCCGCGCCGAGGGAGTTCAATCGGCTGCCGGTGGCGGCAAGGAGCCGGTCGCGCCAGCGCGTCTGCCAGCGATGGAGCACGAGGCGGCGCACGAGCGCGCTCTTGGCCTCGGTGCGTTCCTGGAGCTCGGCGAAGGCGGCTTCGATGCGTTGGCTGTCAAGCCGGGCCAAAGCCGGATCGGAATGCAGCCGTTCGCGCAACAGCCGCGCCAGCACGGAGGCGCGTAGCGCAGGCTCGGCTTGGGTCCAATCCAACCGGGCCAACGCCGCCTCATCCGCCGCCGCCTGCACGGACTCCGGAAGACCTTGGGCTCGGTCCACCAAACGGACGGCTTCCTCCAGCGTGTCCGCGTGGTCGTGGCAGGCTTGGGCGAAGGGAGTCTGGGGAAGGTTGGCGGCACCTTCGCGACGGAGTTCCGCGATGGCTTCGGGGGTGAAGAGCTCGGTGGCTTGCAGCGCCCGCTCCCAGGCGTGGAGCGCATCGGCTCGGTCGGCGGAACGGCGGAGCTGTTCGGAGAACGCGCCCGCTGCGGAAAGGTTCTGCAACGTGGCGAGGGTTCGGTCGCGCAGGCTGGCACCGCTCGGCGTTTCCACGCTGGCCAACACGGCGAACAGCTCGGGCAACCCGTCGCGCAGGCGGATCAGTTCTTCGTCGGCCGGTAGCGCAGCGGACGAGGCACCGAGCAGCCGGTCGCGGAAGTCGCTCCACAGATGGCGCGCCTTCAGCCCGAGAAAGAATTGCCGCGCGCGGTCGAGGCTGTCCGGCGTCCACGGCAAGGCCAGTGGCGCGAGCGCTTCCTTGGCGGCGCGGCGCGGGCCAAAGGCGAAGATCCGGGTCCAGCTTT
>CBFGQE010000194.1:0-6094 GCA_965650815.1 uncultured bacterium | reverse complement strand
TCGCGGAGCACGGAGTGGAGCTTTTGCCGGAACGGGACCGGCAGCTCGTAGGGTTGGCCGTCCTTGTAGAGGGTTATGGTCTTGCGGATGTTGTCCACGACCACCTGGCAGGGATTGCAGCCGGCCATGTGCCGTTCGAACTCCTCGCAGAAGCCCGGTTCCACCGTGCCGTCCACGTAGTCGTTCAGTTGCTTCAGGAGTTCTTCGCAGTTCATGGCCGTCTTCCGGCGGGCATAGGGCCGCCGACGCCGGAAAGGTTACAGGTGAAGTTGCCGGGAGTCGAAGCTCCGGTCCGAAGGTGTCTTCGCCGAATCGTCCTCCGCCTTGTCATCCGAAAAGGATCGAGGCGAAGAACGAGATCGGGATCGAGACCGGACGACATCAGGGCACGGCCGGAGTGACGACGCGGTAGAAGCGGTTGGTGGCGCCTTCCGGCAGTTCCTCCAGCCATTCCAGCAGCGACGCCTCGGCGGCCGCCGGAAAGTCGCGCAGCTTGGCCCAAGGACCGGTCGCCACATCGTCGCGGTAGAGGACCGAATAGGTGCGGCCCGCCTCGACCGGGAAGACGGCGCGGAACTGTCGTTCGCCGGCGGACACCGGTTCCACCCCGAGCACGCGCGTGGGCAGCGGAGCCTGGACATCACCGAGCAGTTCGAGGTCGAAGGTCAGGTCGGAGCTGCTGCCGTTGTTCTGGTGGATCTCGACGGCGAGGGTGTTCGTGCCGTCCACGAGCAGGGCCGGATTGACGGGCGTCTCGAAGAACTGCGTCTCTTCCGGCTCGGCCACCACATAGACGGAGGGAGTGGAGAAACCGACCGCGCCCTCGGCCAGGTTGCTGCGGAAGACCTCCACGCCGTTGAGATAGACCACGCCGCCGTCGTCGCGCATCAGCCGCAGGAGCAGGCTCGAAACATCGGCCTTGGTGCCGATCGAGAACTGGCGGCGGAAGTAGTGCGTGATGGTCCGGTTGCCCTCGGGACCGAGGTTCAGCGGGGTCGCGATATGGAAGTCGCCTCCGCCCAACGGCGCCGGTCCCGAAGACCAGGCCGAATCGTTGTAGCCGGGCTGCCTCCAGGCCGCGCCCAGATCGCCGCGCGTGTCGGAATAGCGCCAGGTGCTGCGGGCGGCGACCAACGTGGCGGCTCCCGATTGGCGGGAGACGGTGACGACGGTCGAGCCGACGTTGGTCAACGCACCGTCGGTGGCCACGAGTTCCAGCCGGTATTGGCCGGGCCATTGGATCGTGGCGATGGTGGACAAGGCGGACGCATCGGCGAAGGCCACCGGGGCCGGACCTTCGGCCACGCGCCAGTAAGCAGTGACGGCGGCAGGTGGATTGGGCGCGCCATCGTCCAGCACGGAACCGGTCAGCGGCACGTTCACCGGAAATCCGGCCACGACCAACGTCTGGTCCGGAGACACGGAGACGATGGGCGGGCGGTTGACGAAGTTGTCGTAGCCGGGCGACGGCGCACCGGGGCTGGCGCGCCAGTTGAGCGGTTCGTCTCCAAGCGTGGCCGGGGCGATCTTTTCGATGGAGGCGAGGGTGCCCGCGACCGTATCGGGCCAGGGCGCGGTCTGGTCGTAGCGGACCTGGTCCACGAGCAAGTAGGGCACGATCAAAGCGCCCGAGCCGTCGTCGGCCAGATCGGGTTTGTCCGGCCGGAGCACCTGCACCATCTCGCCACCATCCTGCAAGCCGCCGGGGAACGGTCCATAGACCCCGACCTGCGCTGGCACGGAATAGCGCGCGCGGAACGCGGCGGAATCGGAGCCGACCACCAGCACGATGCCACCGGGCGGCAGCACGACGCCCTGCGGGAAGGAGAAGCCGAGACCATTGATCTGCCAGGTGTTCGTCGGAGCCTCCGCGTCGTAAAGCGGCACCTCGAACGCGGCGAGGTTCTTCAGCTCGACAAACTCCGCCTCGCCTTCCTCGGGCGCGTAGCGGATTTCGTTGATGATCACCGGACCGTGGCGCGGGCCCGAATTGGCGCCGCCGAGCGTGAGAGAGATTTCCGGCAGATAGAGCAGGCGGCCTTCGCTATTGGTGCTGCGACCGAAGGACACGCCGTTCGCCGCCGCCGGGAAGACGAAGCCATCGGCGTAGCCGGTCAATTGCCCGACCGGATTCGCGGACAGGAGATAGACCTCCTCGCCGTGGGAATTGAGCGTGAAGCGATTGGTCGAATTCAACGGCCGGTCGAAGTCTTCTTCGTCGAACACCAGGTAGCCCCCGGCCTGGATCACCGTGTTGTCGGGTATGCGGAACTTCGTCGGACGCCCCAGATTGTCGGTCAGGAACCAGCCGCCGATGTCCACGTTGGTTCCCGTGGGGTTGAAGAGCTCGATGCTGTCCAGGAGCGGCGGATCGGTGTGGGTCAGCACCTCGGTGATGAGGATCGGGGCGATGCCGGCCGCCGGATCGTCGGCTCCCGGCGATCCCCCGATGGCTGAGCTGGCCCGCCAGTCGGACGCGGCCGAGGAATTGGTCGTGGCGGCGGGATTGCGCGGCACGAGCGAGAACCCGGTGCCGTCGGTCGAAGTGGGCCAAGGCGCCTGCGTGCCGTAGGCCACACCGCCGTAGAGGCTGCCGTCGGCCCGGAGGATCTGGAGAGTCTCGCCCGAGTTGTTCAGGCGGCCCGAGAACGCGCCGAAGACCGACAAACCGGGATAGCGGCTGGCGACGCGCGCAGGGTCGGTCGCCAAGACGATGAATTCGCCCGGGGCGAGTTCGGTTCCCAGCGGGAAGGCAAATTCCACCGCATTGGTCAGGCGCACGCCGCCGAGGTCGAGCGTCTGGGCGGAGACGTTCTTCAGCTCGATGAACTCGAACTCGTCTCCGTCCACCGCCCCGTCCGGAGCGGGGTGATACATGATCTCGCTGATCAGCAGACCATCGAGCGGCCGGTCCACGAGGAAGAGCGCCTCGTCGATCGGGCTCCAGAGCGCGCCGTTCACCAGGCGGGCCCGGACGAGCTGGTTCCGGTCGATGGTCACGGGGCCGGTGTAGGCTTTGGCCGAGGCGGAGATCGAGCCTCCGACGAGGCGCGGATCGGAGCCGTCGGTGGTGTAGTAGATCGTGCCCGTGCCGCCGGTGAGCGTCAGGGCGAAGCCCGGGGCGACGATGCCGCCGCGCTGGCTGAAGGTCGGCGCGACGATGTTCGCCGGAAAGAGCCCGTCGGTGCGGAGCTGGTTGACGACCACGCCGGAGCGGCCGCCGATGAATCCGTTCACGACATTGCGGAAGGCGTTGCGCCACGTGGCCTGGGTGTAGGGATTGGCCACCTTGGAATCGCCCCAGCGGGCGGACTCCGCGATGATCGGCAGGTCGAGCTGGTTGCTCAGTGAATTCATCCGCGCCCGCGCCGCCGCGACGGAGAGGACTCCGTTGTTGAAGAAATGGCGCTGGACATGGTCGGCCACCAGCAGGCGGAACTCGGGGTTCGCCTGGAGCCTTTGCCAGAGGTATTGCGGGTTGCTCTTGCTGAAGTTCGAGCCCTGGCCCGGGTCGCCGGCGGGATAGGGTCCGGTGCGGTCCTCGTTCACGTTCAGCAGGGTGTGCTCGGCGTCGTGGATGAAGAACTTGAAGCCGCCGGAAAGGCCGTTCGTGTGGCGGATGCCGAACCAGTTGTTCGGCGAGGTGTTGCCGAGGAAGGCGGAGATGGGCGAGTCGAGGTTGCCGCCATAGAGGACGATCAGCATGTAGTCGATCAGCCCGGGCACATCGAGGAGGTTCTCGAACGCGGGATTGGGCGTGCCGTCGGCGTTGCGGCCCTGGACGCGGAAGTAGGCGGCGTTGCTGGTGAACCCGTTGGTCGCGGCCTGCCAAAGGCGGCGCCAGGCGTTCAGGTTGCCGTCCGTGGGCTCGACCTGGTAGCCGAGGTCGGGGTCCACCTTCACCGCGTCGAACTCCTCGGCGTCCGCGCCGAAATACATCTCGCCGTAGCTGGCGTCGGCCCGTTCCTGGAAGTTGAACATGCCCCAATAGACGCCGTTGAGGTAGAGGTGGAAGAACTGGTCGCCGCGCGTGGCCGGGCGGCCCATCTCCCATTGCGTCCGGCGCGAGAAGATGTCGCGCACGCAGATCATCTGGCCGTCTCCTTGGAACGCCCACGAGTAGTTCTGCATCGTGCGGAAATCGATCTTGTCATACTCCGTCGCGCCGCCCTCGAAGAACTGGTAGTCCAGCTTCGACGGGCCGTAGTCGCCCCGGAAAAACAGGCGGAAGGAATGCTTGGGGTTGTCCGTGCTCCGGCTGAAGCCGCCCCGGATGCGGATGCCGCAGTTGATCTGGAATCCCGGCTTCCCGTCCGGGTGGATCAGCTCGGCCGAGGCGGGCCGTTCCCACGTCCGTTCGTCGCCGGAGGGATTCGCGTAGATGCCGGTGGAGGGGTTGAAGAGGTCGCCCAGTTCCATCACGACGCTGACCGAGGGGATGGCCTGGAGCGCGTTGGTGACTAGGGAGCCGTAGGTGGCGCCGCCGGTGATGGCCGGGTCCATGCCGTAGTCATAGACCTGCCCGCCGAAAGTCCGGGGTGCCGGCCAGCCGGGCCCGGGAGCCGCGCCGGTCGGCGACTGGTTCACGATGTCCGCCGGGAAGAGGTAGGTCGTCGTCACCGAGTCCGAAGCCTGGTAGCCGGTGCGGAACGCCGCCGCGCGGATGGTCATGGTGCCGTTCACCGCGATGGGGCCGCCGTAGATGCTGCCGCTCGTGGCCAGCGGCACGGAGCCGTTCGTGGTGTAGCGGATGATGGCGTTCGGGGTGTCGCTGCTCAGGGCGACCGTGAACGGGGCGAACTTCAGTCCGCGCCCGACGCTGAACTCGGGAGCCGCCACCTTGGCCAGGAAACCGACGACGTTCGACGCTCCGGGCGTGGACGGATTGAAGAAGTAGTTCGTCCCCTGCACCAAGCCGTAGGACACGTCGTCCGTCTGCGCGGGATACTCCGGGCTGTAGGCCGAGGCGACCGTCACGCCGTCCGGCTGCACGAGGGCGAGGTATTCGCCGTTGGCCGACAGGCTGAAGTTCGCGTGGAGCTGCGCCGCCGCGTTGGTCCGGTCCTTGCCCGAGGCGAAGATGATGCGGAAGCCGCGGGCGGGGATGGAGACGTTGGGGATGCGCCAGCGGGTGGGGTTGGCCGCATTGTCCGTGAGATACCAGCCGTTGAGGCTCACGGCGGTGGCCGAGGGGTTCTGGATCTCGATCCAGTCCGAGAACTCCCCGTCCACATCGGCCAAGGAAGACGAATTCGCGGCCATGAATTCGGAGATGAACGGCTGCGCCCGACCGCTGGAAACCGCGACGCAGAACAACAAAGCCAACAGGCGAAGGATACGACGGCTCATGGAATCTGCCGTGAACGTGACCGAATCGTCACAGGGCCGCAACGACAGATCGGAGAAGCGACGGCAAATTGATCGATTTCGCCGTCGCGCCGCAGCGGCGGACTCCGCCGTCGGCCTCAGGGCTTGCCGCCGTAGCTCGCGAAGTCGTCCACGTCGAGCAGGTCGAACCAGTTGGCGATGTCGGTGCGGTTCGGTGCGGCGGCCTTGTGGAGGCCGGTGAAGTATTCACGCACGTCGGCTGCGGTCGGCGGGGCGGATTCCTGCCAGGCGGACCAGGCGAGGATCTCCGGCATGGTGCGCTGGTGGGCGGCGTTGGCCTGGATCCATTCGAGGATCTCCCCGTCGCCCTTGCCCTTCGCCACCTCGGCCTTCAGCGCCTCGGGATCGATGCCCGCGAACTGGAGGAAGCGCTGGTCCAGCGGACAGGCGTAGTGGTAGTCGCCGTTCTTGCCCGCGAGGCTGGCGCGGCACTTGTCGAGGCAGCGCGGGAGGATGACGTAGCCGCCGAGACGGACGCGCGGGCTGCGGGGCGGAAACTGGGTGAGGTCGGGGTTGGCGAATGGTCCGGGCATGGTTGGTAGAATGTTGAGCGGCCAAGCTGCCCTGCCTTCGTTGCAGCGCAAGAGCTGAACTGCCGGGCGCAGCAGAGCTTTGCCAGAGAAGGTCGAGCCGAGAGATCTCGCCACGGGCCGAAGCGCGAACCCACCCCTGACCCCTCCGAGGAGGGGACCGTTGGAAGCGCTTC
>CBFGQE010000193.1:0-6095 GCA_965650815.1 uncultured bacterium | reverse complement strand
GAGACCCGTCCGCGTAGCCAGGGCGCGACCCTCACCGCTTGGGAATTGGCCCAGCAGGGCATTCCCCACCACATCATCGCCGACAACGCCGCCGGCCATCTCATGCAGCGCGGGGAGATCGACCTCGTCATCGTCGGCAGCGACCGCACCCTCGGGCGCACCGGCGAAGTGGCCAACAAGATCGGCACCTACACCAAGGCCGTCCTCGCCCATCGCCACGGCATACCCTTCTACGTCGCCATTCCGCTCTCCACCATCGACTGGAACCTCAAACGAGGGACCGACATCCCCATCGAAGAACGGCACGAAAGCGAAGTTCTCGGGGCGTGGGGCGTGGCGGCGAAAGCGGAAAGCGGAAAGCGGAAGGCGGCGGAACGCACCTACGTGCGCGTTGCGAACCCCTCCAGCCCGGCGCGCAATCCCGGCTTCGATGTCACGCCGCCGGAGCTGATCACCGGCATCATCACGCCCGTCGGGATATTCAAGCCCCGGGAGCTGTGGCCGAAGCGGACGTTGCTGGGAGGTTAAAGGGGCGAGTTTTCGGGAAGGAGGCCGAACGCCGGGTTGGGAAGCCCGGTCTCTTACCCGTCCCGCGCCCCTAGGGCACAAAGGGCATGTCCTCCAAAGAGTTCCCGCCCCGCTTCCCACGGTGTTCGCCGAACATTCTCTTCTGGTCGGCCTTGTGGACGAGCCCGTCCGCTCCTTTTCGCCGCAGGCATCGCTGCGCGTCCCCGGAATTGGGGACGGCCTTTTCTCCGCCATCGGCTGAACATGCCCCGTCTCGGCTCCGTCCGACATCGGTTGCGCCTTCCGGCGCGTTCACCGCGCTGTTCTTCATTGGTGCGGGAAGCAAAAAGCCGATTGCACGCATACGTATCATTCTCTAGTTTGGGCCAAATTCTCATGAGCAAACTCATAACGACACTGGTGGTGGCGGGCGTCCTCGGAGGCGGGGGCTGGTTCGCCTGGAAGAAATGGGGCGGTGCCCCGGCGGCGGCCGAGTCCGCCAGCAAGCTTCCCAGCACCGCCGTGGCCGAGAAGCGCGACATCAGCTTCGCCATCAACGTCGCCGGCGACATCGGCCCGGCCGACCAGGTCTCCGTCCGTCCCGAGGTCAACGGCAAGATCGACCAGCTCCCGGTGGACATCGGCGATTCGGTCAAGAAGGGCGCACTGCTGTTCAGCCTCGACGACAAGGACCTGCAGATCGAGCGCCAGCAGCGCATCGACCAGATCGACGGCTCGAAACTCTCGATCAATGGCGCGAAATTCAACCTGGAGCAGGCCGAGCGGAACTTCACCCGCTCCAAACAGCTCTTCGAGGAGCGGCTCGTGTCGCAGGAGCTGTTCGACGACGCCCAGACCGCGCTGGACCGCGCCAAGAACGAAGTGGCCTTGGCCGAGAACAGCCTGAAGCGTTCCGAGAAGGAACTGGCGCTGGTCGAGGAACGCCTCACCAAGACCCGCATCTTCGCCCCGTTCGACTGCACCATTCTCACCCGGCCCGTCTCCGTGGGGCAGGCCGTGTCCGGCTCCGGCGGCTTCAACAGCGGCACCGAGGTGCTGACCATCGCGAACCTCAACGATCTCGTGATCAACGCCCACGTGAACCAGGTCGATGTCACACGCCTTTTCGTGAACCAGGAGGTCGGCATCCAGATCGATTCCGTGCCGGGCCTGAAGCTCGTCGGCATCGTGGACCGCATCGCCCCGCAGGCGACGATAAAGAACCAGATCAAGGGCTTCGCCTGCCGCATCACGCTCAAGGCCGCCGATCCCCGCGTTCGCCCCGGCATGACGGCCAATATCTCCATTCCCGTCGCCTCCGCCTCGAACGTCGTCACCGTGCCCCTGCCCGCCGTGTTCACCGAACAGGACGGCCGCTTCGTCTATGTGCAGCGGGCCGACGGGATGTTCGAGAAACGCCCCGTCCGCATCGGCGTTTCCGACTTCTTCCACGCCGAGGTCCAGTCCGGTTTGAACGGCGGCGAAACCGTCTCCCTTGAACCGCCCGGCACCCGCGCGGTGGAACCGGCCCAGGACGCCAAGTCCGCCGGCAAACCAGGCGCGGGCGCGCGCAGCGGTCTCCACGGTTCGTCGCTCCGCAGCGCCAAAGCCTGACCCGTCATGGCCCTCGTCGAACTCCGCAACGTCAGCAAGATCTACCACCTCGGCGGCGAGGAGATCCGCGCCCTGGACGACGTCTCGCTCGACATCGATGGCGGGGAATTCATCTCCATCATCGGTCCGTCCGGCAGCGGCAAGTCCACCCTCATGCACATCCTCGGCTGCCTCGACCAGCCGTCGAAGGGCACGATGAAGCTCGACGGTTTGGACATCCACGGCGCGAACCCGCGCCAGCTCGCCGCCATCCGGAACAAGAAGATCGGCTTCGTGTTCCAGTTCTTCAACCTGCTGCCCAAGCTCAGCGTGCTCCAGAACGTGGAGCTGCCCATGATCTACAGCGGCGTCTCCGGCCGCGAACGCCGCGAGCGCGCGATGGAAGCGCTCAAGCTCGTCCGGCTGGAGGACCGTTCCAAGCACCGCCCCATGCAGCTCTCCGGCGGCCAGCAGCAGCGCGTGGCCATCGCCCGCGCGCTGGTCAACAACCCCAGGATCGTCTTCGCCGACGAACCGACGGGCAACCTCGACTCCCACACCGGCGAGGCGATCCTGGAACTGTTCCGCAAGATCAGCCAGGAAGGCCGCACCATCGCCCTCGTCACCCACGATCCCGAGATCGCCGCCGTCACGCCGAGGCGCATCGAGATCCGCGACGGCAAGATCGCGGACAAAGTGGACCCCAAGCTGGCGGGGCTGGTGCCTTGACCGCAGAAAACGCGGAAGACGCAGAAATGGAATCCGACCGGCACAACGATTTCCCCCTGAAAGACGAGACGTATCGCGTCATCGGCGCGTGCTTCGAGGTCTACAAGGAAAAGGGCTGCGGCTTCTTGGAGCCCGTCTATCACGAGTGTTTGGACGTGGAGTTCCGTTTGCAGAACATCCCCGCGGTCCACGAACCCAAGCTGTCGCTGTCCTATAAAGGCCAGCCGTTGCGGCAAACCTACGATCCCGATTTCCTCTGCTTCGACCAAGTGGTGCTGGAGATCAAGGCGGTGAAGGCTTTGGCGGACGAGCACCGTTCCCAGGTCCACAACTATCTCAAAGCAGCCGGCCTCAAGGTCGGCCTGCTGGTGAACTTCGGCCATTATCCCGGCCTCGAATACGAGCGCATCGTCCGCTCCAAGCTCGGTTCTGCGTAGTCCGCGTTTTCTGCGGTTAAAAATCACATGGACCTCTGGATGGCCATTTCCGTCGGGTTGAAAGAGATCTGGGCGCACAAGTTCCGCTCCCTGCTCACCATGCTCGGCATCATCCTCGGCGTCGCCAGCCTCGTCGCCATGTCCGCGCTGGTGAAGGGCATGGAGAACGGCATGAAGGAAGCGTTCATCGCCATCGGCGGACTGGAGCGCATCCGCGTCGTGGAGAACGACGACTTGCCGCCGCACCAGCTCCATCTCGTGGACCAGGCCGTGGGCACCACGATGAACGACGTGACCGCCATCCGGCACAACGTGCCCTACGTGAACCTCATCGCCCCCGAGATCCGCCTGCGCGGCATCAACGCGCGCAAGGGCGGCAAGTCCACCTTCTCCTGGATGGTCCTCGGCACCACGCCCTCCTACCTGGAGATCGGCCAGCACCGCGTGGCCCACGGCCGGATGTTCAACGAGATCGACGACGAATCGGCCCGCAGCGTCTGCGTCATCGGCACCGCCATCCGCGACGAGCTGTTCGGCTCGCCGGAGGAGACGGGCGAGCCGGTCGATCCCGTGGGCGAGGTCATCTTCCTCAACAACCAGCCGTTCACCGTCGTCGGCATGTTCGAGCACTACGAGAGCGCGCAGGACAAGAAGCTGCGGGAGTTCTACGCGCAGAACCCGGACCAGAGGCCGCGCACCGGCGGGCGTGGCGGACGCCGGGGCGGCACCAGCTTCGTCTATCACATGAAGAACATGACGATCCTCATGCCGCTGAACACGGCCATGATGAACTTCCGTTCCGCCACCGGCACCAACAGCATCCCCGACTACCGCCTCACCACCATCAACCTCCGGCTCGACCGCTACGAGTCGCTGGAACCCGCCCTCGGCCAGATCCGCAACGTGCTGATGTCCGTCCACAAGGGCATCGAGGACTTCGGCTTCATGACCGAGGAGGACTGGGCGGAGCGGATCAAGGTGGCGATCCTGAACCAGCGGATCAGCGGCGGCTTCATCGCGGCGATCAGCCTCCTCGTCGGCGGCATCGGCATCATGAACATCATGATGGCCAGCATCACCGAGCGCGTCCGCGAAGTCGGCCTGCGCAAGGCCGTGGGCGCGACCGGTCCCGACATCTTCGTGCAGATCCTGGTGGAGAGCGTGGTCATCGCCTTCATCGGCGGCGTCGCCGGGCTGCTGGCCTCGGTCGGCCTGGTCGAGGTGCTCAAGTTCGCGTCGCCCACGGACAACACGCCGGAGATCACGTTGACCGCGCTGGCGGTCGGTTTCTCCGCCAGCGTCGTCGTCGGCATCCTCGCGGGACTGTATCCCGCCATGAAGGCCAGCCGGCTCGAACCCATGCAGGCGCTCCGCTACGAATAGACGACGATGTTCCTGTTCAACGCCATCCTCGTCGGGTTCAAGGAAATCTGGGCCAACCGGTTCCGCTCCATGCTCACCATGCTCGGCATCGTGCTCGGCGTGAGCAGCCTCGTCGCCATGTCCGCCGTGGTGAAGGGCATGGAGAACGCCATGAAGGAGTCGCTCATCGCCATGGGCGGCCTCGACAAGGTGACCTCCGAGGAACAGGACGTGCCCGTGGAGCAGCAGCACCTGGCCGACCAGGCGGTGAAGCGCACCGTGCGCGACGTCTTCGCCCTGCGGAACAGCGCCACCATGCTCAAGGTCGTCTCGCCCGAGATGGAGCTGGACCGCGCCATCCTCACGCGCGGCGAGAAGAGCGCCCGCCCCTCCGAGCTCGTCGGTGTCTGGCCCGCCGTGCTGGAGATGAACCTCCACACGCTGGAGCACGGCCGCTTCTTCACCGATCTCGACGAACAGCTGGCCAATCCCGTCATCGTCATCGGCACCGGCATCCGCGACGAGCTCTTCGGCGCGCCGCACGAGACCGGCGAGCCCGTCGTCCCGCTGGGCGAGGTGGTCCAGATCAACGGCCAAGCCTTCACCATCGTCGGCATGTTCCAGCACTACGAGGGCGAGCAGGACAGGAAGATGCGCGAGGAGATGGAGCGCCGGGCCAAGGAGGCGAAGAGCGACGGCGGGGTGGAGCGGCGGCGCGGCTGGGGCAACCGCCGCTGGAGCCCGTTCTACCGGAAAAACATGACCGCCTACATCCCGCTCAACACGATGTGGCTCCGGTTCCGCGCCTCCACGGGCGACGACGACATTCCCGACCCAGCACTGAGCGAGCTGGACGTCAAGGTGCGCGACCTCTCCCGCATCGAGGACGCCCTCCAGCAGGCCAAGAACGTGATGCTCATCACCCACAACGGCGTGGAGAACTTCAGCTTCAACACCCAGGAAGGGAACATCGCGGAGATCGACACGAACATCCGCAACGCGCGTCGCTCCGGCGGGCTCATCGCCGGCATCGCGCTGCTGGTCGGCGGCATCGGCATCATGAACATCATGCTGGCCAGCATCACCGAGCGCATCCGCGAGATCGGCATCCGCAAGGCCATCGGCGCCAGCACGCCCGCCATCTTCCTCCAGATCCTGGTGGAGAGCGTGGTCATCTCCATCGTGGGCGGCATCCTCGGCGTGTTCTGTTCCTACGCCTTCGTGCATTTCCTGGCCACGCTCACGCCCAGCCAGACGACGCCGGTGGTGACCGCCGGTTCGCTGGTGCTGGCCTTCTGCTTCAGCGTCGGTGTCGGCATCGTCGCGGGCATCACCCCCGCGATCAAAGCCGCCCGCCTGCACCCCATCCAGGCGCTGCGCTACGACTGAGCGCGGCGTTCCCAATTTTCACCGCGACAAGCAACGCGCGGCGGTGGCGGGGCCGATCCGGAGCGGGCAGTTTGGGGC
>CBFGQE010000192.1:0-6106 GCA_965650815.1 uncultured bacterium | reverse complement strand
GGAGTTACGCCAGCACCCGCTCCAGCAGCGCGTTCATGCGCTTGAGCAGGGCGCGCGGGTCTTCCATCACGCCGGCGGCGACGCGGGCTTGGTCGAGGATCGTCTCGGCCACGTCGGCGGCGAAGGTCGCGTCCTTCTGCCGGGCGGCTTCGAGGCGGACGATCACCGGGTGCGCCGGATTGATCTCCAGATCGAGTTTGGCCGGAGCGATGGCCTCGTCGTCCTTCTTCATCGCCTTCATCATCCGGCGCATGCTGTTGGTCATGAACTTGTCGGCATCCACCACCACGGCGGGGCTTTCCACCAGACGGTTCGACACGCGGACTTCGGACACCTTGTCGCCGAGCGACGCCTTGATCCATTCGGCCAGGGACTTCGCCTTGGCTTCGTCGAGCGCGCCGTCCTTCTTCGGCTCGTTCAGGTTCAGGTCGGCCTTCTCCGCCGCCTTCAGCGGCTTGCCGTCGAACTCGCGCAGGTGGTCCATGACGAACTCGTCCCACGCGTCGTAGAGGAAGAGCACCTCGAACTTCCGCTCGCGGAACACCTCGTAGTAGGGGCTGGCCTCGGCCGCTTCGCGGTTCGGCACCTGGAGGCAATAGATCTCCTTCTGCTCGGACGGCATCCGCTTCACGTAGTCGGCCAGCGACGTGGTCTTGCCCTTCTCCGTGTGCGACGACTCGTAGCGCACCAGCTTCCCGAGCGCGTCCTTGTGGGTGAAGTCGGTGACGATGCCCTCCTTCAGGAAACGCTGATATTCGTCGTAGAACTTCGTGTAGGTCTCCGGGTCCTTCTCCGCCGTCTCGTCGAGGAACTTCAGGAAGCGCGTCGTGAGCACCTTGTTCAGCTTCTGCATCAACGACGTGTCCTGCATCGTCTCGCGCGAGATGTTCAGCGGCAGGTCCTCGCTGTCCACGACGCCCTTGAGGAAGCGCAGCCATTCGGGGAAGAGCCCCTTGGCCTTGGCCTGGATCAGCACCTTGCGGCAGTAGAGGTTCACCTCCGACTCCACGCGGCCCATGCCCATCGTTTCCCAGTTTTTGGCGGGAACGAAAAGCAGCGACTGGATGGCGATGGGCGCGTCGGCGTTGAAGTGCAGGCGCAACAGCGGCTTCTCGTGGTCGTGCCCGATGAACTGGTAGAACTCGTCGTATTCCTCCGGCTTGATCTCGCTCTTGCTGCGGGCCCAGAGCGCCTGGACGGTGTTCACCTTCTCGCCGTTCAGCTCGATGGGGAAGGGGACGAAGCTGGAGTAGCGCTTGAGGATGCGCTCGATGGTGGCCTTCTCGCCGAACTCCTTCGCGTCGTCCTTCAGCTCCAGCGTGATCTTCGTGCCGCGCGGCAGTTCGCCGGTGGCCGGCGTGATCTCGTAGCCGCCCGTGCCTTCGCTGACCCATTGCCAAGCGGGCTGATCGGGCTGGAAGGAACGGCTCTCCACGATGACGCGCTTGGCCGCCATGAAGGCCGCGTAGAAGCCGACGCCGAACTGGCCGATCAGCCCCACGTCCGGCTTCTTGTCCTCGGCCAACTGCTTGAGGAACGCCTTGGTGCCGGAATGCGCGATGGTGCCTAGGTTCTTCACCAGCTCGTCGTGCGTCATGCCGATGCCGGTGTCGGTGATCGTGAGCGTCCCCGCCTTGTCGTCGGTGCTCAGGGTGATCGTCGGCGCGACATCGGACTGGTGGACGGCGGTGCCGGCCGCCTGGGTGAAACGCAGCTTCTCGCACGCGTCGGCCGCGTTGGAAACCAGCTCGCGGACGAAGATCTCTTTGTCGGTGTAGAGCGAATGGATGACGATGTTCAGCAACTGCTGAATCTCCGCCTGGAACGTGTGCTTCTCGGTCGATGCCATAGGTGAAAACTCTCTAAAAACTGGAACTCGGATCGTCAAGGGGGCGGCCCTTCAGTCCAACCCAAATCTCGCAGCCCGTCTCCCGACGAACACCCCCTGAGCCTCCCAAGCCACAGTGCTTCCTGAAAATCCACAACTCCTAACGCCGTCGCGTGTAGGAGTATTCCTTTCGCACGATCACGTTGTTCGACACGCGCAGGGAGAATCCGTTCGTCAGCCAGTCGATGGGGACATACACGCTTGGCAACGGGTAGCTGTAATAGGCGTCGCAAGTCCCATCGTTGTTGGTCTCCACCAGGATCGGCCGCCCCAGCGTCAGCTCCGCGTTTGGAAAATTGTTTCCCACCTTTGCCGCCGCGTCTTTGCGAGCAAAGTCTCGGCAAAACTCCTCGATGCCTTTAAGCGCTTCTTCCTTCTGGGCCTGAACAATGGACGGGGTGCCTCTGGCCAAGGGTTTTCCCATAAACGAAACAAAGAACGCGGTGCCGTATGCCTTGCTCTCCGGAGCATAGGTGACGATCCATCCGGGCCTGAATCCGGGTTCCACACCTTTCATGTGGCGTTCGGGATGGAGAGCCAAGCGCGTGCTGAAATGGGGCGAAGCGAAACTGCTTTCGATGAGCCCGTCACATGCGCGACGGGCTCGAAGTCCTGAAAACATCAAGGCAGCGAAAGCAACAACCGCAACGCCGCTCGCTCCGGTCAACAGTCGCCGCGCTTTGGCCGCCTTGGGCTGAGGAACTTTTTGAGATGCCTCCATGCGGATGAGATGAAATCGAAACAGTTCACCCGAGCAAGACATCCACTTGCTCACGCGGCACTATTCTTGGTCCTTCGCCACGAACTGCGCCACGATCGGACGATGATCGGAGGCCAGACCCCAGTTGGGGGCGGCCAGCACGTAGGTGCCTTCCTTCTTCCATTCCTTGGCCATCCCGGAGTTCACGAGGATGTAGTCGATGCGGCCGTAGGTGTCCTCCGCACCGTAGAAGTGGGTCCAGGTGACGTGGGCCGGGTCCCAGGTTGGGCGCTCGGGCGGCACGGTGTCGCCATTGCGCTCGGCGGGGCGGGTGTCCACCAGCGCGCCCTTGCCGCGACCGATGATGGCGCGGGTGGAGCGGGAGCTCTTCACGTCGTTGAGATCGCCCACGACGACGAGGTTGGCCTTGGGATCGGCCTTGAGGCGGGCGTCGATCTTTTCGCGGAGGATGAGGGCTTCCTGTTCGCGCATCTCGGCCTGGTCGCCCTGGGGGACGGTGCGGCGGGACTTGAGGTGCGCGGCGAAGAGGGTGAAGCGGTAGCGGTCGTTCACGGCGATCTCCACCTCGGCGAAGCCGCGGCTGACGTGGAAGCGGCGGCCGTTCAAGAGGTAGCTTTCCTTCGTGTGCGAGCGGCGTTCCGTGATGGGAAAACGGCTGAGCACGGCGACGAAGATGTTCGTGTCCCAGCCGCGCACGTGCTCCCAGTGCGGCAGATCGAGCCCGCTGCGCTTGAGATCGGCTTGGAGAGCGAAGAGAGCGTTGGTATCGCCGATCTCGACGACGGCGAGGACGTCGGGTTTCAGCGCGAGGATGTTCTCGGCGACCTTGGCCTTGGATTCAGGGGACTTGGCGGCGCGGGTGCCGACGGGTTCGAGGAGGTAGTTCGCCACGTTGTAGGCGGCGACATTGAAGGTCTCGGCGGAACGAACCGAAGCCGGGACGACGAGGAGAAGGAGGAACAACGACAACCAGCGCATGGCCCGGAAGTGAACGAACCGGCCCCGTGCGCGTCAATGACGGCCCTTCACGGATCAGAGCGGGCAAGGTCCGGGATCAGGCATCCGGAATCCGGCATCTCTTGTCAGAGACCCTTCACCTTCGCCGCGAATTCCGCCGCCTTCTTGGTCAGCGCGTCCCAGTCGTCATTGGCCAGCATCTGGGCGCTGATCAGGCTGGAGCCGATGCCGACGGCGGTGCAGCCGGCGGCGAAGAAGTCGGCGACGTTGTGCAGGTCCACGCCGCCGGTGGGCACGATCTTCAGGTGCGGCAGCGGCGCGCGGAGCGACTTGATGTAGGCGATGCCGAGACCTTCCGCCGGGAAGAGCTTCACGCAATCGGCTCCCGCTTCGTGGGCCAGCTGCGCTTCCGTGGGCGTGTAGGCGCCGAGCATGACGGGCTTGTCGAGGGCGTGCGCGGCTCGGGCGATCTCGGGGCGCATGATGGGGGTGACGACGAACTGCGCCCCGGCTTCGATGGCGGCGGTGGCTGTGGCCGCATCGAGAATGGTGCCGACGCCGACCAAGGCTTCCTGCCCCAGCGCGGCGGAGACTTCGCGGATGGCCTGGAGGGCGTTGGGGGTGGTCATGGTGATCTCCAGATTGGTGACGCCCCCGGCCACGAGCGCGCGGCAGAGCGGAAGGGCTTGGTCGGTGCGTTTGGCGCGGATGACGGCGACGAGCTTGGCGGCGGCGAGGCGGGCGAGGATGGCGGGGCGATTCATGGCCGGAGGGTGGGAAAGGGAGCCGCGGTTGCCAAAGGGATTTTCGTTCGCCGCCCTGCATTGCGACGGTGGATTTGTGCGCATCCTTCAAACACGCGGCCCGTTTAGCCCCGATTGGGTGTCTTTACTTTGCGGAACGGCTTCCCGATAAGTGCCGGACCACCATGTCACCATTCAACATGCGCATCGTGTCCGGCTGTCTCGCCCTGGCCGGCATTACCGGATTCAGCCTTCGCGCCGCCGATTTCGGGGCCCAGGCCACGCCCGCCGCGTCGCTGACCGTCGCCAAAGATTTCAAGGTCGAGCTGATCCACAACGTCCCCAAGTCCGAGGAAGGTTCCTGGGTCGCCATGACGCCCGACCCGAAGGGCCGTCTCCTCGTCTCGGACCAATACGGCGGACTCTTCCGCATCACCCCGCCGCCGGTCGGCTCCACCGCCGCCGCCAAGGTGGAGAAGCTCTCCATCAACGTCGGCCAGGCCCAGGGCCTTCTCTGCGCCTTCGACAGCCTCTACGTGATGGTGGCGAACGAGGCCTTCGAGGGTCGCGGCCTCTATCGCGTGCGCGACACGGACGGCGACGACCAATACGACGAGTCTAAGCTGCTGCGGAAACTGGAAGGCGGCGGCGAACACGGTCCCCACGCCATTCTCCCCTCCCCGGACGGCAAGACCCTCACCATCATCGTCGGCAACCAGACGAAGCTGACGGACATCGATTCCTCCCGCGTGCCGCTGAACTGGAGCGAGGACCATCTGCTGCCCCGACTGTGGGACGGCAACGGCTTCATGAAGGGCGTGCTCGCGCCCGGCGGCTGGATCGCCAAGACCGATCCCGAAGGCAAGACCTGGGAGCTGCTCGCCACCGGCTTCCGCAACCAATACGACGCCGGCTACAACCTCGACGGCGATCTCTTCACCTTCGACGCCGACATGGAGTGGGACGTGAACACGCCGTGGTATCGGCCCACGCGCGTGAACCTCGTGGCCAGCGGCGGCGAATTCGGCTGGCGCAGCGGCGCGGGCAAGTGGCCGGACTACTACGCCGACAGCCTCGGCTCCGTGATCGACATCGGTCCCGGTTCCCCGACCGGCGTCGGCTTCGGCTACGGCGCGGCCTTCCCGGCGAAATACCAGCAGGCCTTCTACATCAGCGACTGGAGCTACGGAAAACTCTACGCCATCCACCTGAAGCCCGACGGTGCCGGCTACACGGCGGAGAAGGAGGAGTTCATCACCGGTTCGCCGCTGCCGCTGACCGACATCGTGGTCAATCCCGCCGACAAGGCCCTTTACTTCACCATCGGCGGTCGCCGCACCCAGTCGGGTCTCTACCGCGTGACCTACACCGGCAAGGAATCGACGGCCCAGGTGAAGCAGAACCGCATGATGCGGCCCGGCCTCGGCCAGCGCCGCGAGCTGGAAGCCTTCCACGGCAAGCAAGACCCCACCGCTGTGGCCAAGGCGTGGAAGCATCTCGGCAGCGAGGACCGTCATCTGCGCTACGCCGCCCGCATCGCCCTCGAATGGCAGCCCGTTGAACAATGGCGCGAAAAGGCGTTGAACGAGCGCGATCCCGAAACCGCCATCCAGGCGATGATCGCCTTGGCCCGCGTCAGCAGCTTGGACCAGTTCCACCGCAAAGCCGATGCCCCCAAGCCCGACGCCGCGCTCCAGGACCGCATCTTGAGCACGCTGGACCGCATCGCTTGGGCGAAGCTCTCCGAGCGCCAGCAGCTCGATCTGCTCCGCGCCTTCAGCCTCGCCTTCACCCGCC
>CBFGQE010000191.1:0-6129 GCA_965650815.1 uncultured bacterium | reverse complement strand
CGTGTGATGCGGGGTGGTCCTTTTGTTTTCGGGTGATGAAGCCGCGGGCGTGGGGCGTCGAATGCAGCCAACGCGGATCTGTGGCAGGACGGATTGTTGCATGAAACGAGCACTGGTGATCGGAATCGGGCTGGGCCTGTGGGCCGCAACGGGACGAGTGGCTGTGGCGGCGGATGGGCCGGTGCGGCATCTGGGGGCTTTGGACGGATCGGCAGCGGTCGCGGTGGATGCCCGGCATTTCGTGGCGGCCAACGACGAGGACAACACCTTGCGCGTCTATCGTCGCGACCAGGGCGGGGAGCCGGTGCAGGAGTTCAAGCTGGACAGTTTTCTGCGCTCGGGACCGAAGGGCGGCGAGGCCGACATCGAAGGTGCGGCGCGCATCGGGGACCGCATCTACTGGATCACCTCCCACGGCCGGAACAAGAGCGGCAAAGAGGAACCTTCGAGGCGTCGGCTCTTCGCCACCGACATCGTGCGCGAGGGCGAGAAAGTGCGGCTGGTGCCGGTGGGACGCCCCTACGCGCTGCTGATTTTGGATCTGCTGGCGGATGAGCGGCTGAAGCCGTTCGGCTTGGCCGAGTCCATCGCAAGGGCCCCGAAGGACGACGAGGGCTTCAACATCGAGGGCCTGATGGCGACCCGGGAAGGTCAACTGCTGATCGGGCTTCGCAGTCCATTGGTCGGCGGGAAGGCATTGGTGGTGCCGGTGCTGAATCCGGACAGGTTGGTCCAGGGCGAAAGGGCCAAGCTGGGGGCTCCGATTCTCTGGGATCTGGGCGGGTTGGGCATCCGCAGTTTCGATGCCTGGAAGGACGGGGCTTTGATCGTCGCCGGACCGGTCGGCGGCAAGGGAGCGTTCCGTCTCTATCGCTGGGACGGTGGCGACGGGGCACCCGTGGTGGTGGAGGCTCCGGCATTGAGGGAACTGCATCCGGAGGCGCTGGTGGTTTACCCGGGAGCGGATTCCGCCGATGTCCAAGTATTGAGCGACGACAGCGGCGAGCCCGGCAACGCCCCGAAGGGCGGCGGCAAGAAATCCCCGCCGAAGTGGTTCCGCAGCGCCTGGATCAAGCCGTGATTCCGCCCGGTTCCTTGCCTTTCCCCGGACCCGGCCCTAGCTTCGCGGCCGAGGGTCTCTCAGGCCTATGATGAAAAAGATTCTATTCGGGTCCACGGCGCTGCTGCTCGGCGCGAATCTCTTCTTCGGCACCCGGCTACATCTGTATGCCGCCGGGGAGGACACCGAGAATCCCTACGAGCAATATCGCATCTTCAGCGAGGTGCTGGAGAAGGTCCGCCAGGACTACGTGGACGGGGAGAACCTGACCTACAAGCAGCTCGTGCAGAGCGCGCTCAAGGGGATGCTCGATTCGCTCGACCCGCACAGCGAATACATGGTCCCGAGGGCCTACAACGACCTGAAGGACGACACGCAGGGCGAATTCAGCGGCATCGGCATCGTGGTCAACGCCTCGCGCGACGGCCGCCTGGTCGTGGTTTCTCCGATGGAGGACAGCCCGAGCGCCAAAGCCGGCATCCTGGCCGGGGACCGGTTGCTCAAGATCGACGGCCGTTCCACCGAAGGCATGACCTTCGACGACGCGGTGAAGCGGCTGCGCGGCCGCACCGGCACGCCGGTCGAGGTGACGGTCGAGCGGCCCTCGAGCGGGGAGGAGAAGTCCTTCACCCTCACCCGGGCCGTGATCAAGGTCAGCACGGTGAAGGATCTGAACGGGCGTTCGGAGTTTCCGCTGGGTGAACACGCCGTCGGCTACGTGAAGCTGACGCAGTTCGGCGAGCAGACCGCAGCCGATCTGGAGAACGCGCTCCAGAAGCTGGAGAAGCAGGGGATGCAGGCGTTGATCCTCGACCTGAGGAACAATCCCGGCGGCCTGCTGGAACAGGCGGGCGAAGTGGCGGAGAAGTTTTTGCCGCGCGGACAGCTGGTGGTTTCCACCGAGGGCCGCGGCGCGGAGCACCGTTCCGAATACATCGCCTCGGGCAAGACCAAGCAGCGCAAGCTCCCCATGGTCGTGCTGGTCAACGGCGGCAGCGCCAGCGCGTCGGAGATCGTCGCGGGTTGCCTCCAGGATCTCCAGAAGATCACCCGGGCCGTCATCCTCGGCGAACAGACCTTCGGCAAGGGTTCCGTGCAGAGCATCGCCCCGCTGCGGGACGGCTCCGCGCTGCGCCTGACCACCGCGAAGTATTACACCCCGAGCCACCGCGTGATCCACGAGCACGGCATCACGCCCGACATCGTCGTGCCGATGTCCGAGGAGGACGAACGGGCCCTGGCCATCCAGCGTTCGCCGGGAAGCCTTTCGCTGCTGGACGAACCGGAACGCAGCCGCGTGGCCGCCGTGCGCGACGTGCAGCTCGACCGTGCGATGGATCTGCTCAAGGGCATCACCCTCTACACCAAGGGCGCGCTGCCCGAGGCCAAGAAGGTGGCCGACGCGAAGGCCGCCCTCTCACCCGTCGCCCAGTGACGCTGCTAGCGCTCGAAAGCTCCTGCGACGAGACCAGCGCCGCCGTGATCCGCGACGGTGTGGTGTTGTCGAACGTCGTTTCCTCCCAGACCAAGCTCCATGCCGAGTATGGCGGCGTCGTGCCCGAACTCGCCACCCGCGAGCATCTGCGCAACCTGACTCCCGTGGTCGAAGAGGCTTTGGCCACGGCCGGGGTTCAACGGTCGGAACTGGACGCCGTGGCGGCCACGCGCGGGCCGGGTTTGCCGGCGGCGCTGATGGTGGGGCTGAAGGCGGCGGAGGCGATGGGCTTCGCTCTGGGCCGACCGCTGGTCACGGTTCATCACCACGAAGCGCATCTCTATTCCCCGTGGATTGCTGGGCAGCCGCCCCGCGCCGAGTTCGATCGGTTCGAGCCGAACGTCTCCTTGATCGTCAGTGGCGGACACACGCTGTTGGTCCATGTGGAGGCCGAGCTGCGCCACCGGGTTCTCGGCGGAACGATCGACGACGCGGCCGGGGAATGTTTCGACAAGGTGGCCAAGCTCATCGGCCTGCCGTATCCCGGCGGACCGTTGTTGGACCGGCTGGCCCGGGAAGGCGATCCGGCGGCCTACGAATTTCCCCGGCCATTGCTGCATGATCCCAGCGACGACTTCAGCTTCTCGGGCTTGAAGACCTCGGTCCGTTACTTCCTGGAGAAACGCCCGGGCCTGTTGGAGAACTCCGCCGATCTCCGCAACCTCTGCGCCTCCGTCCAAGCCGCCATCGTCGAGACGCTCGTCACGAAAACGCTGCGGGCGGCAAAGCGGCTGGGCGTGGGCTGCGTGACGGCGTCGGGCGGGGTGTCCTGCAACAGCGGGCTGCGCAAGGCGCTGACCGAAGGCTGTGCGAAGCGGCGACTGAGGCTGCGTTTGGCCGAAGGCGCGCTCTGCACCGACAACGCCGCGATGGTGGGAATCCTGGCCGAACGCCAATTGCTCGCGGGCCGGATCGAGAACGATTGGGACGCCGAACCGATTCCATCCTGGTCACTGGAAACAGCGGCGGCTCGGAGTTGAGTTGGAACGATGTCTTTGAATACAGGTCAGGCTTCCAGCTTGGCTTGGAGGACGTGGAAAATCCGAACGCGTTCATTCCGTCCAAAGGACACGCCGTTGGAGGATGGTGCCGAGACTGCCTAGGTAGGCTGGAGGACCGCCCTACTTGTTCTCCGTGCGCCGACGAAGATGCACCCGGGCCACGTCGCCCATGTAGCCCGCCACGTCGGCCGATTCCACCGCCTTGCCCAGCCATTCCAGGCTCTTCGCCTTGTCGCCCATCGCCTCGTAGTAGAGCCCCAAGTAGAGGCGTCCGTAGAAGCGGCCGAGGGACTGGAGCTGTTTCCGCCCTTCCTCGCTGAGGCTCTCGTTTTTTTCGGGGGGCGTGTCCATCGCCTTGAGCACGTCTTCGACCGAGCCCTTGCCTGCGTAGAGCGCGTGGAGCTGCTTCATCGGCGGGCGGATGTCCGCCTCGTCGTAGGGGATGATGGCCTGGATGGCGGCGTTCGTGTCCGCGACCCGCGCGACGCAGAGCCAATGCCACAGCGCCGTTTCACAGTCGGCTCCGTTGACCTTGCGGTGGGACTCGAACTGCGCCCGTCCTTCGGCGAACTGGCCGAGCTGATAGAGAGCGATGCCGCGCTGCCAATGCTCCGGGGCGTCCTTGGGATTCAGCGTGAGGAGGACGTCGAAGTTGGCCACCGCTTCCTCCAGTTGCCCGAGGCGATAGAGACATTCGCCCCGGCGTTGGAAGAGCGCGTCGGCGCCAGGGTCGAGGTCCAGCGCGATGCCGTAGGCTTTGGCGGCGTCGGCGTATTCGCGGCGGGCTTCATGCACTTCGCCCAGCAGGGCGCGAAGCTTGAAGAGGGCGGGACGTTCCTTGATCTCGGCGCGGACGGCGGACAGCGCCTCGTTGGTCCGCCCTTCGGCGGCGGCCTTCAGGATCTGGCGGCGGACGACATTGAAATCGAACTCCGGCCGGTCGAGCTCGGCGGCGAAACCGCTCAGGCCGACGAACAGCAGGACGAGAAAGACACCGGACTTCATGCCCGGGACCATGCGGCCCGGAGGTCTCCCGGACAAGGGGGTCAGAACATGATTTTGCCGACGATCTGATTGCCGGCGACGGGACCGAAGATGGTCACTTCCCGGTTGTCGCCGATGACGAAGAACGATTCCGGCCCGAGCTTCAACGGACCCGCGTTCCAAGGCACCTCGGAGTCGGTGTAGGGCTCGTCGATGGGCTTGCCGTTCACCAGCACCTTGCCTTGGCGGATGGAGACCGTCTCGCCGGGGAGGCCGACCACGCGCTTGATGTAGATCACCTTGGGATCGGAGGAGCGGACGCCCACCACGTCGCCGCGCGTCGGCACGTGCTGGGAGTAGGACCACTTGTTCACGAAGTTCAGGCCGCCGTCCTGGTAGGTGGGCAACATGCTGTTGCCGCTGACGCGGATGGGCAGGAAGAGGGCGCGGAAGCCGAGCACGGTGATGGCCGCGATCAAAAGCGCGCGGTAGATCGACACGTCCGGGTTGTTCCCGAAGAGCCAGCGCTTCCAGAGAATCCTTTGAAAGTTCAAGATGGCCATGCTGTTCCTGTTCGTTGGCGGGCCGACATCCGGTTCCCACCATTGCATCGTCGGGATTCCCGTAGCCTGAAGCGTTCCAACCCGGGATTTGCAAAAAAGGGTTCCTCCAAACCGGCCCGGCTGGCACCGTCCGGCCCATGAAGAAACTCGCCCTCGCCCTTGCCCTCCTCTGCGCCATTACCGTTGCCGGCGTCATCGCCGCCGAATCCACCATGAAGAAGGAAAAGCTCCAGCACGTCGTCTCGTTCAAGTTCAAGGCCGACGCCAAGCCCGAGAAGATCAAGGAGGTCGAGAACGCCTTCCGCGCCCTCAAGACAAAGATCCCGCAGATCGCCGCCCTGGAGTGGGGCACCAACAACAGCCCCGAAAACCTGAACAAAGGCTACACCCACTGCTTCATCGTCACCTTCAAGAGCGAGGCCGACCGCGCCGTCTATCTGCCCCACGCCGACCACAAGAAGTTCGTGGACGTGCTGCTTCCTGTCCTGGAAGAGGCCTTCGTGATCGATTTCTGGGCGCAGGACTGAGCGATGTTGGCCGGTGCGCCCGATCCCTTGCTTGAACCCGCTTCCTGCCGATTCCCATGAAACCTCGATTTGCCTCCCTGTTCGCCCTTTTGGGGCTGGTGCTGTTCACGGCTTCCGGGGTTCTGGGCGCCGAACCGGTCGATGAGGCCAAGAAGCTGTTCGGCCAATACGAGAGCCTGGGACGGGCCTTCGATCCGGCGGTCGCGGATCTGTATGCCGACGATGCCAAGATCGAGAACAAACGCACCCAACCGGACGGCACGGTGAAGCTCCTGACCCTGCCCGCTCCGGCCTATAAGAAGCTGATCCGCCAAGTAATGCCCATCGCCAAGGAACGGGGCGACACCAGCACCTACTCGGAGGTCAAATACGTGGAGGAAGGGAAGAACGTCCGGATCACCGCCACGCGCTTCTCCGATCTCAAGAAGTATTCCAGCCCGCTCTCGTTGCTGGTCGGTCCAGCCGCCGACGGGAAATGGCTGATCAAGGAAGAGCTGTC
>CBFGQE010000190.1:0-6146 GCA_965650815.1 uncultured bacterium | reverse complement strand
AGATTAGGATTAAGAAACCAAGAACCCGATTTCACAGCGCCTGGATGATCCGTTCCACATCGACATGCTGGGCGATGAGGTCGCGGATCACGGAGATCTTCGTCGTGTCGTCGGGACGGGTCTTGACCGTGACGTCGTGGACCTTGCTGGCGGCCTGGTAGGTCTCCATCGGGGCTTGGAGCACGGGGAAGGGCATGCGTTTGACCGCTTCCACCACAGCGGCGGAGGGCTGGAGATCGCCGGTGAGAATCAGGCCGGAGAGGGCGTGGGCTTGGCCTTTGGCCAATGCGTCACTGATGGCGAGGATCAGGTCCTCGCGGTCGGCGGGGGTGATGACGAGCGCGCCGTCCTTGAAGTGGCGCAGGGCGTTCTGCGGCGACATGGCGCCGACGACGATGCTCTCGACGATGTTGTTCGAGCCGTCCACGTCGTTGAGCCGGGCTGCGCCTAGCTCTTCGCGGATGAGCTCGATGGTCGGGCTGGAAAGCACGGGGCGGTAGGGCAAAACGCCGAGGAGGTCGAGGCCCTTGCGCTTGAGACCGCGTTTGGCGAACTCGGTGATGAAGTCGAGCTTCTCGGGCAGGACCTTGTTCACGATCACGCCGATGATCTCGACGCCTTCTTTTTGGAAGAGGGCCTGGTTGAGCGAGACTTCGTCGATCGGTTTCCCGATGCCGCCCTGGGTGACAATGATGGCTTTCGCGCCGAGCACCTTCGCGACCTGGGCATTGGAGAGGTCGAAGACGGAACCGACGCCCGCATGGCCGGAACCTTCGCAGAGCACGAAGTCTTTCTCCCACGAGACGCGGTCGAAGGCTTTCTGGATCTTGCGGACGAGGACGTCGTTGTTCGAGGTCTGGAGATATTTCCGCGTGAAGTCGGGCTCGATGGCGATGGGGCTCATCGCGGGGAGCGGGCAGTTGAGCTGATAGACCTTGTCCATCAGCACGGTGTCCTCGTCGATCTTGTCCTCGTCCACCGCGACGAAGCGCTGGCCGACGGGCTTGATGTAGCCGACGCGGGGAAAGTGCTTCTGGAGGGCAGCGAGCAGGCCGAGGGAGGTGGTGGTCTTGCCGTCGTTCTGGCGCGTGGCGGCGATGAAGACGCGGGGCGTGATGGAATTCATGGCGGGAAACGAAAGGCCATCCGATGGAAGATCGCTCACTTGTCGCCCGGCAGCGTCTGGCCGGCTTCGGGGTAGAGCTTCGCGTATTCGATCGACTGGAGGCCGACGATGGCGGCCACGCCGAGGATGTCGTGGGCGCTGGCGCCGCGGGAGACGTCGGCGGCCGGGCGGTCGAGGCCGAGGAGGATCTGGCCGTAGGCGTTGGCGCGGGCGACGTGCTGGACGAGCTTGCTGGCGATGTTGCCGGAATTGAGGTCCGGGAAGATCAGGACGTTCGCGCGGCCGGCCACCTTGCTGTCGGGCAGCTTGCGCGAGGCGATCTCGGGGATGAGCGCGGTGTCCACCTGGAGTTCGCCGTCGAAGTCGGCGTCCACGCCCTGCTCCTGGGCGCGCTGCTGGGCGAGGGCGGTGGCGGCCTGGATGCGGCCGACGTTGGGCTGGCTGGCGCTGCCCTTGGTGGAATAGGAGAGCAGCGCGGCGTGGGCGCGTTTGCCCATGAGCTGCTTGGCCAGGCGCGCGGTGGAGACGGCGATGTCGGAGAGCTGTTCGACATCGGGCTCGGGGATGACGCCGCAATCCGCCATGAACATGACGCCGTTGCTGCCGAAGCGGGAATCCTCCACCTCCATCACCATGCAGCTCGACGCCGTGGTGGTCTTGGGCGCGACCTTGATGATCTGGAAGAGCGGCCGCAGCACGGAGCCGGTGACCTCGCTGGTGCCGGAGACGAAGCCGTCCGCCTGGTGCATCGCGACCATCATCGCGCCGTAGTAGTTCGGGTTCAGCATGGCCTCGCGGGCCTCGCGCTCCTTGATGCCCTTGGAACGGCGCAGCAGCTCGAAGCGTTTGGCGAAGCTTTCCAGATCCTCGCTCTCCTCGGGATTGATGATGCGGACGCCTTCGAGCGAGACGTTCAGGCGCTCGGCGGCTTCCTTCACCTTGGTGCGGTGCCCGAGCAGGATGGGGACGCCGAGGCGCAGGGAATAGAACTGGCGGGCAGCCTGGATCACGCGCGGCTCCGTGCCTTCCGGGAAGACGATCCGCTTGGGGTGGCGCTGGAGCTTGTCGATGACGCTGCCGATAAAACGCATGGGCGAATGCGTATCGGAGCGGGGGGCAAACTGCAATTGGCAAGTCCTGCGCCGCGCGCCAGCCTGCACGCGGATGCCCGATCCCGCCCAGCATTACCGCGCCGCCGCCGGCCAGCAGTATCACGGTGGCAAACGCGCGCTGCCCGCCGCCGCCCTGCCCTGGGTCGCCCGGCTGCGCGCGGAGAAGTTCCAGCCGCACGTCCGCCCGACCGACACGGTGCTGGAATTCGGCGTGGGCGCGGGCTGGAACCTCCGGGAACTGCGCTGCGCGCGAAAGCTGGGTTGCGACGTGGCCGATTTCCTTGCCGAGGATCTGCGCACGGCCGGGATCGAATTCTTCCCCGCGCTCGACGATCTGCCGGACGCCGTGGCCGACGTGGTGATCTGTCACCACGCGCTGGAACACGTGCTGGAACCGGCGCGGGTGTTGACCGACCTGAAACGCATGCTCAAGCCCGGTGGCCGGCTGCTCCTCCATGTGCCGCTGGAAACCGGACGGCGCTTCCACCGCTTCGATCCCACGGAACCCAATCACCACCTCTATTCGTGGAACGCGCAGACGCTCGGCGCGCTCGCGACGGAATCCGGCTGGCGGGTGGAGGCTGCGGGTGTCGGTCCCTTTGGCTACGACCGCTTCGCCGCCGTGCAGGCCCTGCGGTGGAAGCTGGGCGAAGGCGGCTATCGGCTGCTGAGGCGATTCCTCCTGTTGCTCCGCCCGGAGCGGGAAGTGCGGATCGTGGCGCAGGCGTAGCCCGGAGCTCGGTTCTTGATCCTGATCTTCGTCGTAATCTCCCTCTCCGTCTCGATCGCCAAGGCTCGAAGATTTCGATGAAGATTAGGACCAAGGGGGGAGGCACCGGGCCATCCCGTCATTTGCATTCAATCCGGCCCCGCGTATAACCCGGCCCAACATGTTGCCGAGTTTCTTTTCGCAGGGCGGCCCGCTGATGTGGGTGCTGCTCGCGTTGAGCGCCGTGGGCCTGGCCGTCTTCATCGAACGCCAGCTCCACTACCACCGCGCCCAGATCAATGCCGCCGAGTTCCTCAACGGCGTCCGCAACGTGCTCAAACGCGACAACATCGTCGAAGCCGTCGCCATCTGCGACGCCACCGCCGGTCCCGTGCCGCGTCTCGTGAAGGTCGCGGTGCTCAACCGCGAACGCGGCCGCGAGGGCGTGCGCCAAGCCCTGGAGGACGCCGGGTTCCTCGAGGTGCCCAAGCTGGAGAAACGGCTCAACATCCTCGCCACCGTGGCCCACATCTCGCCGCTCGTCGGGTTGCTCGGCACGGTGTTGGGCCTGATGAAGGTCTTCCGCGAGCTGGAAGCCGCCGGGCTCATGGCCAGCGTTTCCAGCCTGTCCACCGGCGTCTGGGAAGCCCTGATCTGCACGGCCGGCGGCCTCGTCGTGGCGATCGTCGCCTACGGCGGCTACAACTTCCTCGTGGGCCGGGTCAACGCCATCGTCCTCGACATGGAGCAGGCTTCGACCGAGGCGTTGAACCTGGTGACGGAAAGCTCCGGCTCTGCGGAATGAAATTCCCGCGCAACGTGAAGGTCTTCCGGGGCGAGCTGAACGCCGCGCCGTTGGTCTCCGTGTTTTTCCTGCTGGTGCTGTTCGTCGTCCTGACGGGCCTCGTTTACACGCCCGGCATCCTCATCCAGCTCGACCCCTCGCCCTCCGGCACCAACGCCGTCGCCGCCGTCATCGGCGTCACGCGCGCGGGCACCGTGCGGATCATGGACGGGGAGTTCCCAGGCGACGATCTGGCGGGCATCCGCGACCGGCTGGCCGCTTTGCCCGAAGGCGCGGCGGTGCGGGTGGAGGAGGAGATCGGCGCGCCCAAGGATCTCGCGCCGTCCATCCGGGAACTCGTCCGCAACGCGGGCCGGATCGAGCTGCCGGTCCTCTCGGGCCGGTTTGGCGGCACGGCGAACCGGACGTTGGCCGTGGCGATGAACTTTTCCGGCCAGCTCTTCTACGAGAACCGCCGCGTGTCCGAGGACGAGCTGCGCATGGCCCTGAGCAAGGCCGTCGGAGCCCGGCCCGATCCCCTCACGCTCGTCGTCCTGGCCGACCGCGCGGTGGACAACGGCGCCCTCATGCGCCTGAGCGCCGTGGCCCGCGAGGCCGGCATCCGCGAGCTGCTGCTGGCCGCCCTCCCCGGCACCTTCGAATCCAGCCGAATCCGTTAGCCGTGACCGCTCCGAGGCCCATCGATCCCGCGCCCGCGTCCGCAGACGACGGCGCGTGGCCTTCGCGCAAGCTCGCGCTGGTGGGGCTCGTCCTTTTCGCGGGGCAGGTCGCCCTTGTCTTCGCCACCGGAGGCAAGGCCAACGGCCCGTCCGATCTGGCTCCGGCCGGGCCGGAGGTGCGCTGGATACCGGCCGCGATCGACGCCCGCACCTTGGCCACCGAGTTCGGCGTGGCCGATCCGGTCGGCGCGGTCCTGCCCGGACCCCACGGCTTCTCCGCCGAAGGCTGGCTGCGCTTGCCCAGCCTGCCCCAGGTGCGGATCGACTGGGTGGACGCCACCCATTGGCTGGCCCTGGCCACCAACCGGCTGGGCGAGGCCTACCGGCTCCTGCCCCAGGAGCAACGCCCCCTGCTGGCCGCCACCGGCCCGCGCGAGTTGCCGCCCACCCTCCAGCCGCCCGCCCTGCCGATCCCCGAGCCGCTCCGCACCGCCTCGGCGGCGGAACTGGAGCCCGCCTTGGCCGCTCGCCTGGAAGCTCCCTGGCCGAATCTTCCCCCGTTTACCTACGACTCCACCCTGAAGGACAGCGTCGTGCATCTCTCCGTGAACGAAGAGGGACGCGTGCTGACCGCCCGTCTGGCCGAGCGCAGCGGGCTTCCAGACGCCGACCAGCTCGCCGTCCGCACCGCGTTGAACCTTTCCTTCCGTCCGCAGGCGGCCAGCGGAGTCATCGCCGGCCGGATGCGTTTCCGCTGGCACACCCAGCCCTCCACCGGAGGGCCCAACCCATGACCCCGGAATCCCAGATCACGCTTTATCTGATGGTCCTCCTGGCCTCCCTGCTGGCGCTGGTCGTGTTCTGGGAGTTCCGCCGCCGTCGCTTCCGCTCCACCCACGCCCCCGACCGGATCTTCCGCTGCGAAAAATGCGGCTACACCTACACGGACGATCCCGACGTGGACCTTTCCAAATGCCCCCAATGCGGCCGGATGAACGAACCGTTTCAATTCTGAGCCGCACCGACACATTCGCCCGGGAACGAGGACGGGGAAGCGGGCCGAAGCAGGACAGGCTTCCAATGGCTCCGTAGAAGCCGTCGCGAGCACTTCCACATGGCCCAACGCGCTGTGGGCTACCCCCGGTCAAGCGTCGTTCTCTGGCCAGTGAATCTGCTTCTGCCAATGGCTTTCCTTTGCCCCAGCCACCCCGGGTTGGGGAAATCCGACCTACAAGGCTCCTGCAAAACAACCCGCTACCCCTCCCTGAATCCGCAGAAACCGGGAAACGCCGGGGCTTCAGCGCCTGCTCTGCCCCTCGAACTTTCCCCGGCCCAAGAGTCCAGCCAGAGACTGATCCTCCCTCGCCGGGCATCGGCCTGGCGGAGCGGGAAGAAACGACCCGCTGCCGGACGAAGCCCCGCAGAACCGCTCCCCCCGGCCCGATCAACCGCTGTGGGGAAATCCCCTACAATCGGCGAAAACCGCGCGGTGCTGTAGCCCGGCTGAGCCAAAAAGGTGTTGTCAACCCGAACACCATTGACCTATCTACTCGCCCAATGCGTGGCCGTTCAGCCACCCAAGGGCAGATTTTTTTGCCCGCAAAACAACGCACACAACTAGAACCATACGCAGGAGGAACTACGAAATGAACGTGAACAAGTGGACACTCGGTCTGGCATCCGTCGGGATGATCAGCCTCGCGTCGGCCGCCAAGGCAGACGAAACCCCGCTCTC
>CBFGQE010000189.1:0-6179 GCA_965650815.1 uncultured bacterium | reverse complement strand
AGCGCCAGCCTCCGGCTGGCCGTGCCGCAACCGTCCCGGTTGCCGTAGCGCCGACCTCCTGTCGGCGAGGACGCCCTCCAACGCAGCACGCCCCGGCAAGCTCGACGCTTGCGATACGGCCGACGGGACGTCGGCGCTAAGTCGCCTTCATCAACGCCCGCAGCGTCTCCGCCGTGTCCGCCTCCGCCGCCGACTTGTCGCGCCGCCAGCGATGGATGCGCGGAAAACGCAGCGCGAGCCCGGCCTTGTGACGCGGCGATTCCTGGATGCCCTCGAAGGCCAGCTCGAAGACCAGCTCGGCTTTCACGCCCCGCACCGGACCGAATCGCCCGGTGGTGTTGGCCCGCACAAAGGCGTCCACTTCATTGATCTCGTCGTCCGTGAGGCCCGAGTAGGCCTTGGCCATGGTGACCAGCTCGGAGCCCTGCCAGAGGGCGAAGGTGTAGTCGGTGAAAAGCCCGGCCCGGCGACCGTGGCCCTGCTGCGCGCCGACGAGCACGGCATCGATGGTGAACGGGTCCACTTTCCACTTCCACCAGTCGCCGCGCACACGGCCGACTCCATACGCGGAGCCGACCCGTTTCAGCATGACGCCTTCAACGCCCAGTTCGCGCGAACGGCGGCGCTGCTGCTCCAGCTCATCCCAAGCGGAGAACGGGATGCGCGGTGAAAGTCGGAGTGGAACCGCAACGTCGATGTGAGAACCCACCCCTGACCCCTCCAGGGAGGGAAACCGGGCACGCACGCTCGACGGTTGGTCGGCGTCCTGCCTTATCCCCTCCTCGGAAGGGGCAGGGGTGGGTTCCGTGAAGGAGACCCTCTCCGCCGATGTCACCCAGCCCAACTCCAACTGGGTTGCCGTCCGGGGCCGGTTTTCTTCGCCTGTCGATTCCCGCCAGCCTTTGGCGACCACACCGACGACCCGCTCCAATTCGGTGCGGCGTCTCTCCATCGGCTGCTCGCGTTCGTCCCGGCCGTTGGTTTCCAGGAGATCGTAGGCCATGAACACCGCTGGAAACTGGCGCTGCAGCTTCACGCCCGGATTCTTGCGGCCGAGCCGGCGTTGCAGATGGGCGAACGGGCGCGGTCCCTGTTCGCCCCAGACCAAGATTTCGCCGTCGAGCACCGTGCCCTCGGGCAGCCTCGCGCCGATCTCGGCGATTTCAGGAAAGGACTCGGTGACCAGTTCATCGCCTCGCGACCAGATCACGACCTCGCCACCGCGCCGAATGAGCTGGGCACGGATGCCATCCCACTTCCACTCCGCCCGCCACTCCGACGGAAGCCCCAGCGCCTCGGCGCCGCCTTCCAACGGGGACGCGAGATAGAACGGATACGGCCGCGCGGCTTCGCCCTCGGTTTTCTCCGCGGACAGGAGGCGGCGGAACGCTTCGGCGGTCGGTTCGATCCGGCCCGCCAACCGATGCGCCATGACGCCCTGCGAGACGCCCGCCACCTTGGCCAAGGCCCGCACGACCAACGTCCGCGCGGCCCCGACGCGGAATCCGCCGGTGATGAGCTTGTTCCACACGAACCGTTCGGCTCCGGCCAATTCGCGCCAGGTCTGGATCAACCAGGCCCGCTTGGAAGCGTCGTCCAATTCCGCGAGCGGCAGAAGCCGTTGCTCCACCAATTGGGCCAAGCCCATTTCGGCGGCCCGGCCGGTGGGTTGGGTGATGCCTCCCGCCGAGCCGCCGGTGGACGAGCTCAAAAAGGACAGGCTGCGCTGGCGAGTGCTTGGCGTCCCGGAGTCGCCAGTGAAGCTGGCACAGGAGACCGGTTCGCCCTTCGGCGGCTCGGCGGGAGCCTTCGCCCTACCATCCGACGGCACCAACAGCGCCATCGTTTCGGCGAGATCGCCGACCGCTTCGTAGCATTCTTCCACCAGCCAGAGAGGCAACCCCGCAGCCTCGGCCGTCCACTCGCGGAGCTGGCGGCTGGTCACGGCGCGCGGCAAACCCTGGCCGGACAGAAACGCCAACGCCCACGCGGCGTCGGCCGGTGCCGCCACGGCGAAGTAGCGTTCCAAGGCGGCGAGCTTTTCCGAAGTGCGCGTGGTTTCGTCGAGCTCGGTGAAGAGACGCGTAAAGGCTTTCACGGCGAAGCCTCCTCGTCTTTTTCGTTCTCGTTCTCGCTCTCCTTCTCCTCCTCTTCGTCTTCGTCTTCGTCTTCGTCTTCGTTCTTGCCCAATGGAGGAAGAGGAGGACGAAGACGCGGAGGAGGAACCGGTGGATCGGCGTCGATTCGAGAAGGAGAAGGAGCGCGAGAACGAGAAGGATCTTCTTCGCTGTCGTCTGCTTCCCCCACGAACCGCGTGGCCAACACCTCCGCCTTCAGTCCCTGCTCGTTCAGCCAGCGCACCAGCGGCGCGATGTAGCCGTGCGTCACCTGCACGTGCTCCGCACCGGTCAGACGGATCGCCTCCAGCAGCCCGGGCCAATCCGCGTGGTCGCTGAGCACGAAACCACGGTCCAGCGCTTGCCGGCGGCGCGCACCGCGCACCTGCATCCAGCCGGAAGCGAAGGCGCAGGAAACATCGCCGAACTTCCGCAGCCACGCCGAATCGGCCACCGAGGGCGGCGCGACCACCAGGCCGCGTCCGGCTGCCGCGCGGATGTCCGCCGATTCCGCCGCCACCACGTCCGGCAACGGAACGCCCGCCGCGCGGTAGAGCGGATGGAACGCCTCCACGGCGCCATGGACAAAGATCGGACCGAGCGACGGCTCGACGCCGGCGAGCAACCGCTGGGCTTTCCCGAGGGAGTAGCCGAAGAGGACGCTCGTGCGGGCTTCCTCCTGGTTGCGGCGCCACCAGGCGTTGATGTCGGCGAACACCTCCCCCTGCGGGCGCCAACGGTAGATCGGCAGGCCGAAGGTCGATTCGGTGATGAAGGTGTGGCACCGCACCGGCTCAAAGGCATCCGCCGTGACGTTGGGTTCCAACTTGTAGTCGCCGCTGACCACCCAGACTTCGCCGCGATGCTCCACCCGCACCTGGGCCGAGCCGAGGATGTGCCCGGCGGGATGGAGACTGACGCGGACGCCGTTGATCTCCCGCGCTTCCCCGAAGGCTATCCCCTCGATGGAGGCGCTGCGGCCGAGGCGTTGCCGGAGCAGTTCCATGCCTCGCGCCGCGCATAGATAGTGGCGGCAGCCGGAGCGCGCGTGGTCGCTGTGCGCGTGGGTGATGACCGCCCGATCCACCGGCCGCCACGGATCGACAAAAAAATCCCCCGCCGGGCAATACAACCCGGCGGGGGAAACCTGGAGCAGTGGCGGCATCGTCCGCGCTCAGTCCGTCAACCGAGCGACGCCAACTGCCGTCGGCCTTCCATCATGAAGTCGAGATAGCCCGTGAGGCGTTCCTTCATCTCCAGGCGAGGGACGATGGCGTCGATCAGGCCGCGGTCCTTGAGAAACTCGGCGGTTTGGAAGCCGGGCGGCAGTTCCGCCTGCGTCGTATCCTTGATCACGCGCGCGCCGGCGAAGCCGATCTCGGCCCCTGGCTCCGCGATGATCAGGTCGCCGACGGTGGCAAAGCTGGCGATGACGCCCGCGTAGGTCGGATGCGTCAGGACGCTGATGTAGGGAAGCTTGTTTTTCGCATGATAGGCCAGCGCACCGCAGGTCTTGGCCATCTGCATGAGGCTGAACATGCCCTCATACATGCGCGCACCGCCGGAGGCGCTGATGATGATGACGGGGAGGCCACGTTCCGTGCCGGCTTCGATCAGGCGGGTCAACTTCTCGCCCACGACCGAGCCCATCGAGCCGCCGAGGAAGGAGAAGTCCATCACGCCCAGCGCGACCTTGTGCGCGCCGATCTTGCCGATGCCGGTGATGACGGCGTCCCGCAGCATCGGGTTCTTTTTCCGCGAGGCGGCCAGCTTGGCCTCGTAGGAGGCCGCGCCGGTGAATTTCAGGATGTCCACCGCCTCCATCTGCGCGTCCATCTCCTCGAAGGAGCAGGTCTCGACCAGCGAATGGATGCGCTCGTGGGAACCGATGGGGAAGTGGTAGCCGCACTTGGGGCAGACCTTCAGGTTGTCGTCCAGCTCCTTGTCGTAGATCATCGAGGAGCACTTCTTGCACTTGGTCCAGAGGCCTTCGGGAATGTCCTTCTTGCGGCTCTTGGACGCGCCGATCTTGGGCTTCTTGAGGAAGGTGGTGGCGTTCGCCGGGGGCGGTGTGACCGAGGGCTCGACGGTTTCGACGCCGGGAACTTTCTTCGTGATGAACGTGGTGGCCATGAATTTACAGGGCGAAGGCTTCGGCGTGGCGCGAAGCACCAACTGCGGAAGCGTGCCGGGGACGATAAGGCCGCCGGGCGACTTGGCAACGATGGAGAAAGGGCGGCTGCTTCTGGTTGCTTTCCCTCCCCTCCAACGCGACGCCGGGCTGTCACCTTTTGTAGAAATAGATCCCCGGTTTCCAGAGGGTTCCGTTTCCAACATAGTTGGTGGTTCCGATCGAGAATCCTTTTGCTCCCAGAAAACCACTTCCCCAATAAACTCGTATTCGTTCACCTTTGTCGTCCTTCTCGGCTGGGTAGATATACACACTGGGCCCCACACGAGGAGCAAGGGCCAACAGTTTCGGGGGGATATTGTTGCTCAACTCCGAACGTTTGAACCAATGCCCGTCCGGGTATCGGCTCATGAGTTCCATGGCCCAAGCTTCTAGTTCTTCCGGCGAAATCGCCTTTCGTGCGTTCGTCTCTAAGCGGTCGAATTCCCAAACTGGGCGACAAGCGACCCAGAGATATCCAATGCCGCAGAGCAAGGCGGCCAGCGCAATAACAGATCCCAATTTCATCGTCGTTCTTTCAAGTGCTAGACCACGTCAAATTCCCCGCGCCAGTGTCCACACCATCACTTCGTCCGCTCCGGCCTTCCGCAGGATCGCGGCGCAGGCGCTGGTGGTCGCGCCGGTGGTCAGCACGTCGTCGATGACCACGAACCGTCCGCCGGACAGATCCGGCTCCCCCACGACCTCGAAGGCGCGGCGCATGTTGGCGGAGCGTTGGTCGCGGGTCAGGCGCGTCTGCGTTTCGGTGAAGCGGGTGCGGCGGACCAGGCCGGTCTCCACCGGAATGCCGGACTGCGCCGACAGATGCCGCGCAAGCCGTTCGGCCTGGTTGAATTCCCGTTCCCGCTGGCGCGTGGGATGCAGCGGCACGGGCACGAGGCCGTCCCAGCGCTCCTTGGCCAGCTCCGGCAACGCCGCCCGGCCGAAGAGATCGCCGAGGAACGGTTCGTAGAAGAGTTGCCCGTAGTATTTGTAGCCGTGGACGACGCGCAGGATCGCGTTCGTGGCCACCACGGCGGAACGGGCGCGGCTGAAGGCGAGGTCCAGCTCCCGGCAGTTGGAGCACTCGAACTCGGCGGTGATCGCGCCCGCAAACGGCAGGCCGCAACGGTCGCAGAAGGGCGGCTTGATGAAGCGCACGCCGCCCTCGCGCTTCCAACAGGCGGCGCAGACGTAGCCTTCGTCGCGCCGGGCGGGGTGTTCGCGGCAGAGCTGGCACAGGTTCGGAAACAGCAGCCCGGCGGCTGCTTCGATCCAGGTTTCCAGCGGGGTCACGGCCCCGGTTGTGGCCGTTTCCCGGCTCCGGGCCAAGCGCGAAGCCGGGGATACAGGAAGAGGTAGGGCGAAGGCTCCGGCCGAGCCGCCGTTGGATGCACTGACGACGGGACCGTCGCTCTGGCGACTCCGGCGCGTTCTGGAGTCGCCAGAGATGCCCTTTCGAATCGAAGCAAATCCTCCGGTGGCTCGGCCGGAGCCTTCGCCCTACCGCCCTGCCATGGATGCGGGCTCTTTTTGATGCGTCGGCCCAAATCGTCCCACTCCCGCTATTGCCCCGTCTCCGGGAGGTGCTTACATTGCGCCCTCATTTTGGCATCAGTTTTTTAAGACATGAGCACGGAATCGGTGAACGAATCAGCGGACAACAAGACCCAGACCCCGGCCGAGCAGGCTCCGGCCCCGGAGGCCGCGCCGGTCGAGGCGTTGACCCCGGAACAGATCGCGGATCTCCAGGCCAAGGCCGCCAAGGCGGACGAGCACTGGGATCGCCTGCTGCGCCAGACGGCGGACTTCGACAACTACCGCAAGCGCTCCGTCCGCGACCGCGACGACGCCGTCCGCAACGCCCAGGAACGCATCCTCTCCAAGCTCCT
>CBFGQE010000188.1:0-6198 GCA_965650815.1 uncultured bacterium | reverse complement strand
TCGCGCGGCCGCGTGAGCTGCAAGGTCGTCCTGGAGGCCGGTTCCGGCTCGACGCCTCCGGCGCGGATCAACGCCGAGCTGGCCCGCTCGCTGGTCTCCCAGCTCGAACCGCTGGCCCATGCGTTGAACCTCGGGCCCGTTTCCCTCGAACACGTCCTGCGCGTGCCGGGCGTCGTGGAGGTCGCCACGCCGGTGCAGGACGTGGAGGCGGTTTGGCCGGTGTTGCAGAAGGCGCTGGTGGCCGCGCTCAAGGATCTGGTCGCGATGCGCGAACGCGAAGGGGACCACTTGGCGGCGGATCTGCGGGCACGGATCGCCGTGCTGACCGAATCCGTGGCCAAGGTCGAAGCCCAGGCCCCGGAGGTGATGCGGCGCTTCCGCGAACAGCTGCGGGAACGCGTCGCGTCGGCCGGGCTGCCGTTGCCGCCGGAGGACGACGAACGATTGCTGAAGGAGATCGTCTATTATTCCGACCGTTCGGACATCAGCGAGGAGCTGGCGCGGTTGAAGAGCCATTTCGCGCAGTTCGAGACCATCGCGAAGTCCAAGGACGCCGTGGGGCGCACGCTGGATTTCCTCTCGCAGGAGATGAACCGCGAGATCAACACCATCGGCTCCAAGGCGAACGACGCGGTCATTTCCCGCGAGGTGGTGGTGTTGAAGACCGAGCTGGAGAAGTTCCGCGAACAGGCCCAGAACGTGGAGTGACCGCATGGACAACCCCAAATCCAACGCGCTGCTGATCGTCGTCTCCGCCCCGTCCGGCGGCGGCAAGACCACCCTCTGCCAGCAGCTCATCGCGACCGAGACGAACATGACCCGCGTGGTCACCTGCACCACCCGAGCGGCGCGGCCGGGCGAGAAGGACGGGGTGGACTACCATTTCCTCGAAGCCGGCGATTTCCTGAAGCGCGTGCAGGCGGGCAACTTCCTGGAACACGCCACCGTCTATGGGAACAGCTACGGCACCTTGAAGAGCGAGGTGGTGACGAAGCTCCGTTCCGGCCGCGACGTGCTGCTGAACATCGACGTGCAGGGCGCGGCCGCCATCCAGGCCAAGGCGGAGGAGGACGAGGAGCTGCGCCGCGCGCTGGTCTGCATCTTCCTCACGCCCGTCTCCATGAGCGAACTGGAGCGCCGCTTGAAGAAGCGCGGCACCGACGCTCCGCCGGTCATCCAGAAGCGGCTCAGCGTGGCCCGGCAGGAATTGGCCCAATGGAAGCACTTCGACTACCTCCTCATCAGCACGAGCATCGAGGAGGACGTGCGCCGCGCCCGGGCCATCCTCGCCGCCGAGCGGATGAAGCAGGCCCGGGCCACCCCGCCGAGCTTCGATTGAACCTCCGTTTTCCATGAGCGCGCCCAAGAACGTCGTCCTCGGAGTCACCGGCTCCATCGCCGCCTACAAGGCCGCCGACCTGACGAGCCTGTTGGCCAAGGCGGGCTTCGCCGTGACGGTGGTGATGACGGCGGACGCGCAGCGCTTCATCACGCCGCTGGCCTTCAAGACACTCTCGCGCCGCCCGGTGATCACGGATCTTTACGACGAGGATGAAGGCTGGAAACCGTCGCACATCCGCGTGGCCGACGAGGCGGACCTGCTGCTGGTCGCACCCGCCACGGCCAACGCGATGGCGAAGCTGGCGCATGGGTTGGCCGACGATGCCTTGAGCTGCATCGCGCTGGCCCTCCGGCCGCAGGCGAAGGTGCTGCTGGCTCCGGCGATGAACGGGAAGATGTGGCTGCACCCGGCCACGCAGGCGAACGCGGCGACGCTCAAGGCGCGCGGCGTGGAGTTCATCGGGCCGGAGGAAGGGATGTTGTCCTGCGGCTACGAGGGCATCGGCCGGCTCTGGCCGGTGGAGGGGATCGCGAAGCGGGCGGAATCGCTGCTGGGCTAGCGTTATGGTCGGCCCGGTGAAACAGCGGCTCAAAGACGGGATCGAGGGGCTGCTGCGCGCGTTCGGCGGGCCGATGGGCCAGTGGGCCGTGCGGGCGCGGAGGATCGAGCGCGACATCGTCTTCCCTGTGCGGCTGGGCGCGGCCGTGATGCTCTACTCGGTGTTCTTCCGCCGGGTCTGGTTCGACGAGGCCAGCTTCACACGCGAGGTCGTCGTCGAATCGCTCCAGAATCTGCTGCTGGTCTATGTGGGCGTGCAGGCGGTGCTGGCGGCGATCATGTTCGGGGTGCGGCGGATGCCGTCGGCGGCCCTGGAGTGGATGGTGTTCCTGGGCGGCTTCTTCGACACGCTGCTGATCTGTGCGCTGACCCTGCTGACGGGCGGGTTCGACAGCACCCTTTTCTGGATGCTTCTCGTCCTGATCGTGCGGCACGCGATCAGCCTGCCTCACACGACCCCGGGGGTGGCCCTGAACATCTGCGTCTGCGGGCTCTATCTGATCGCCGGAGGCATCGATGTCGGCATCCTGACGGAGGAGTTCGAGACCTTCGATCCCGACATCCGCCGCGCCTTCGAGGCGAGTTACCCGGATGGCAAGACCGAGCCGTTTCTGATTCGTCTCGTGGTCCTGGCCCTGACCACGGCCTGCGCCCACGGATCCCAGATCCTGATCCGGAAACGCCGGGAGGAACGGGCCGAGGCGGCGGAGATGTTCGTGCGCAACGAGCAGCTCCACACCGCCGGCCGGCTCTCGGCGGAGATCGCCCATCGCCTGAGGAACCCGCTCGCGATCATCACCAACGCCGCCTTCGTGCTCCAGAAAACCGTCCGTGACGAACCGGCCCGCTCCCAACTGGAGATCATCCGCGAGGAGGTGGCGCGTTCGGACCGCATCCTGACGGAGCTGATGGGCTACGCGAAGCTGGCGGACGGCAAGGTGGAGCGGCTGAACGTGGTCGAGGAGCTGAACCGCGCGATCCAGGAGGTCTTTCCGCCGGCGGCCGGCTTCGGCATCGGCGTGCGCCGCGTCTTCGCGGCCGATCTGCCGGCGCTGCTCATGCAGCGCGTCCATCTGTGGGAGATCTTCGTGAACCTGCTGCAAAACGCCCGCGAGGCCCTGGGCTCGGCCGGCAACGTGACGGTGGAAGCCGAGCGGGGCGAGGACGACTCGGTGAAGGTCGTCGTGGAGGACGACGGCCCGGGCATTCCGCCGGAGCGCCGGGAGCGGATCTTCGAGAGCGGTTTCTCCACCAAGTCCACCGGGTCCGGGCTGGGTTTGGCCATCGTCCGACACAACGCCGAGCTCTACGGCGGCACCGTCCGCCTGGAATCCCGGCCGGGACAAGGGGCTCGCTTCGTCCTGGTGTTTCCCTCAAAAACCCTGCTGCACACCGATGATGAGCCCGAAGCTTCCTCCGATCCTGGTCGTTGACGACGAGAAGAACATGCGGGCCTCCCTCGGGGCGATCCTCACGGGCGAAGGCTACGCGGTGCTCGCGGCGGAATCGGCCGAGGAAGCGCTGGGCATCCTCGCCAGGGAAGACCTGCTCCTCGTCATCACCGACGCCCGGCTGGGCGGCATGAACGGCTACGAGTTCCTCCGCAAAATCGCCGAGGAAAAGCCCGGCCTGCCGACGTTGATGATCACCGCCTTCGCCACGCCCAAGCTGGCGGTCGAGGCGATCCAGGCCGGGGCGATGGACTACCTGGCCAAACCCTTCGCGCCCGAGGAGCTGCTGCATTCCGTGGCCAAGTGCGCCGAGCGCCACCGGTTGATCCGGGAAAACGCCGCGCTGCGCGAGCGCGGGTCCGAGGTCTATCGCCTGGAGCAGATCATCGGGCAATCCACCCAGATGGTGAACCTGCGGAAGCTGATCCAGACCGTGGCCCCGACCCAGGCCACCGTCCTGATCCTCGGCGAAAGCGGCACGGGGAAGGAACTGATCGCCGGTTGTCTCCACAGCCTGAGCGAACGCCGCCAGCGCAACTACACCCGGCTGAACTGTGCGGCCATTCCCGAGAACCTGCTGGAGAGCGAGCTCTTCGGCCACGAAAAGGGCGCCTTCACCGGAGCCGTCCGGACCAAGCCCGGTCGGGTGGAAGAGGCGGATGGCGGCACGGTCTTTCTCGACGAGATCGGCGACATGAGCCGGCCGCTCCAGGCCAAGCTGCTGCGGTTCCTGGAGGACGGCACGTTCACCCGGGTGGGCGGGAACGAGGAGCTGCGCGTCGATGTCCGGCTCATCGCCGCCACCAACCGCGACATCGTGGAGGCCATCCGCCGCAACGAGTTCCGCGAAGACCTCTTCCACCGGCTGAACGTCGTGCAGATGCGCCCGCCCGCCCTGCGCGAACGCGGGGAGGATGTGCTGCTGTTGGCCGAGCATTTTCTGCGGCATTTTTCCGCGGCCACCAAGAAGCCCCTCGTCGCCCTCAGCCCCGGCGCGCGGCAGAAGCTCCGGTCCCACCATTGGCCGGGGAACGTCCGCGAGCTGCGCAACGCCATCGAGCGCGCGGTGATCCTGGAGCCGGGCAAGGAGCTCATGGCGTCCAGCCTGCCGGATTTTGCATTGGAAACGCGGCTGAGGCGTGGTGAGACTCCGAACACGATTCCGGAAGGCCCGTTGGACGAAATCCTTTCCGGCTACGAACGTCACGTGATCATGCAGACCCTGGAGCAATGCCGGTTCAATCTCGGCCGGACGGCGGATCACCTGAAGATCAGCCGCCACGCCCTGCGCTACAGGATGCAGCGGCTCAACCTCTCGGTGGACGGTTCCGCCGACGAGGAATCCGCGGACCCCGACAGGAAAAGCCAGTCATGAATGCAACGGTAGGTTTTCTCGCCCAGCTCGGCTCCTCCGGGCGCAGCTCCTCGGCCCCCATCACGGGCGGCTGGTGGGACAACATGATGAACAGCGGCCTGAAAGAGGCCGGCATCGTCATCGGCATCCTCCTCGTCCTCGCCATCATCATCGCGGTCGTCGCGCGGATGTTCTACCGCAAGCCGACGAAGAAGCGCGCCACCTACCCCAAGTATCAGGATGGCGAGGAGGGCGTCGCCCGGGTCGATCCCGAGACCGGCGAGGCCACCGAGCACCGCCACCGCCGCCACCGCCGCCGCAAGCGCTCCAGCTCGGGATCGTCCGGCGTGGAGCGCGTCCGCAACCCGACGTTGGCCGAGACCGGCGGATTGCCGCCCTTGCGCGAACCGGGGCAGAACCCGGACCTCTGATCGATGCAGCAGTCGGAGGCCATCACCCGCAAGAGCTCGTCCAACCTCGCGTTGGCCTTCATCCTCCTGCCCAAGGCCAAACGCGAGGGCATGGCCGCGCTCTACGCCTTCTGCCGCGAGGTGGACGACGTCGCCGACGAGGAATCCCGCCCCGCGGAGGAACGCCGCCGTGGACTCCAGGAATGGCGCGACGACATTCGCCGCGCCTGTGCGGGTGAAAAGCCCCGGATGGTCGTCAACCAGGAGCTGCAGCCGTTCATCCGGCAATGCCGCCTGCCCTTCGCCCTGTTCGACGAATTGATCGTCGGCTGCGAGACCGACCTCGACACCGTCCGCTACGAGGACTACGCGGGCTTGGAGCAATACTGCTACCGCGTCGCCTCCGTCGTCGGGCTGCTGAGCATCGAGATCTTCGGCTACACCGATCCCAAGTGCCGCGACTACGCCGTGCACCTTGGCCAGGCCCTCCAGCTGACGAACATCCTGCGCGACGTGAAGGTCGATGCCGAACGCGGCCGCATCTATCTCCCCCTGGAAGAACTCCGCCGGTTCAAGGTCTCCGAGCAGGACATCCTGCGCGGGAACTACACGCCGGAATTCCGTGAACTCGCCTTCAGCGTCGGCCAGCGTGCGCGGTTCCACTACGCCAAGGCGCGCGAGCTCCTGCCTGCCGCTGACCGTCGCAACATGATCGCGGCCGAGCTGATGGGTTCCGTCTATTGGCGGCTCCTGGCCAAGCTGGAGCAGCGCCAGTTCAACGTCTTTGGCCCCACGCTGACCAAGCTGACCAAGCTCCAGAAGATCGCGCTCATCCTCCGCACCTGGTTCCGCCTCTCCTCCGGCGCGTTGACCCCGAACTATGGGCCGGCCTGAGCCGAGTCCGTCTGCCGTCCGTCGGCTCATCGTCAACGCCGACGACTTCGGCCGCTCTCCCGGGATCAACGCCGCCGTCCTCCGCGCCCATCGCGAAGGCATCCTCACCTCCGCCAGCCTGATGGTGAACGAACCGTTCGCCGACGAAGCGGTCCGGATCGCGCGGGAAAATCCGAAACTCGGCGTGGG
>CBFGQE010000187.1:0-6218 GCA_965650815.1 uncultured bacterium | reverse complement strand
TCCAGATGCGCAAGGAACAAAGCGGTCTGGCCCACCGGACGGAGATCAAGACCTTTGCCGACTACATCGACGCGGACGAAAAGCGGATCTGAGCCGAAACGGGCCCGGGCATGCTGTGTTCGTCATGCAAGATCCGGAGCCATCGAAAACTCCGAACGCTCAATGTCGAACTTCCAACACTGAAGCAGCCGGCCCTGCTCCCTCCCAGAAGGGGATAAGTCAGGACCCGGCTTGAACACCGACCGGGCCTCCGCCTTACCGCTCCTTGGAAGGCCTGAGGTGGGGCGAGGGATCGCCGGTCGTGTCCGGTTGGAGCGATCCGAATACCGCCTTCCATCCGCTTCCCGGGCCGGTGGTGAAGGGTCGTCCCCAGAAACCGCCATTGCCAAATCGTTCTGGCCCTGTCTAAAACGCGGCACGTTTCATGGGAAAAGCGCTCATCATCGCCGAGAAACCGTCGGTCGCCGCGGACATCGCCAAGGCGCTCGGTGGGTTCAAGAAAGAGGCCGACTACTTCGAGAACGACCAATACGTCATCTCGTCGGCGGTCGGCCATTTGCTGGAGTTGGCGGTGCCGGAGGAGTTCGACGTGAAGCGCGGCAAGTGGACCTTCGGCGCGCTGCCGCACTTGCCGCCCCGGTTCACGCTCGCGCCCATCGAGAAGAACGCGAACCGGTTGAAAGTCCTCCAGAAGCTCATCAAGCGGAAGGACATCGGCAAGCTGATCAATGCCTGCGACGCCGGGCGCGAGGGCGAACTGATCTTCCGCAACATCGTCGCCCACACCGGCGCGAAGCAGCCCGTGCAGCGGCTCTGGCTCCAGTCGATGACGCCGCAGGCGATCCGGGACGGCTTCAACAAGCTGCGCTCGGACACGGACATGATGCCGCTCTCCGACGCGTCCCGGTCCCGTTCCGAGGCCGACTGGCTGGTGGGCATCAACGGCACCCGGGCCATGACCGCCTTCAACAGCAAGGCGGGCGGCTTCTACAAGACCACGGTTGGCCGCGTGCAGACGCCGACGTTGGCCATCGTGGTGGAACGCGAGGCGAAGATCCGGAAGTTCGTGCCGCGCGATTATTGGGAAGTGCTCGGCAGCTTCCAGGCCCAGGCGGGCGGCTACCAGGGCCGGTGGTTTGATGAAGGCTTCAAACGGCCTGACGGCAAGGACGGCGATCCCGATCTGAAGGCGGAGCGTCTTTGGGACAAGGCCAAGGCGGAGACCATCCGCGCCAAGTGCCTGGGCAAGCCGGGCATCGTCACCGAGGAGAGCAAGCCGGCCACGCAGCTTTCCCCGCTGCTCTACGACCTGACGTCGCTCCAGCGCGACGCGAACGGCCGCTTCGGTTTCAGCGCCAAGAACACCTTGGCCATCGCCCAGTCGCTCTACGAAAAGCACAAGGTCCTGACCTATCCGAGAACGGATTCCCGCTACCTGCCCGAGGACTACATCGGCACGGTGAAGAACACGCTCGGGGCTTTGTCCGATACGAATTACGCGCCGTTCGCCGGAAAGATCCTGAGTTCCGGCTGGGTGCATCCGAACAAGCGGATCTTCAACAACGCGAAGGTCAGCGACCACTTTGCGATCATTCCCACCGGCCAGTTGCCGAAGAACCTGAGCGAGCCCGAGCAGAAGCTGTTCGACCTCGTGACCAAGCGCTTCCTCGCCATCTTCTACCCGGCGGCGGAGCACATGGAGACCGTCCGCATCACCCGCGTGGAAGGCGAGCCGTTCAAGAGCGTGGGCAAGGTGCTGGTGAAGGCCGGTTGGCTGGAGGTCTACGGCAAGGAGGCGCAGGGCGAGGACGAAGCGCCGAGCCTCGCGCCCGTGCAGCCGAACGAGAAGGTCCAGACCACCGACGTGGAGGTGAAGAAGAACACCACCAAGCCGCCGCCGCGCTACACCGAAGCCACGCTGCTCAGCGCGATGGAAAGCGCCGGCAAGCTGGTCGATGACGAGGAACTGCGCGACGCGATGAGCGAACGCGGTCTCGGCACGCCCGCCACCCGCGCCGCCACCATCGAAGGCCTCATCTCGGAGGAGTATCTTCTGCGCAACGGGCGCGAGCTCCAGGCCACGGCCAAGGCCTTCTCGCTGGTCCAGTTGCTCGACGGCCTCGGCGTCAGCGAGCTGACCAAGCCGGAGATGACCGGCGACTGGGAATTCCAGCTCAAGAAGATGGAGCGCGGCCAACTGCCCCGCGACCAGTTCATGGGCGAGATCCGGCGCTTCACCGAGGAGATCGTCAGCAAGGCCAAGCGCTACGACAAGGACACCATTCCCGGCGACTTCGGCGTGTTGACCGCGCGCTGTCCGAAGTGCGGCGGCGAGATCCACGAGAAGTTCCGCGAGTTCAAGTGCCAGAGCTGCGACTTCGCGGTGAGGAAGGTTCTTTCCAGCCGCATGTTCGAGCCCGCGGAGGTCGAGACGCTGATCCGTGACAAGCAGATCGGGCCGCTCCAGGGCTTCCGCAGCATGAAGGGGTTCCCCTTCGCCGCGCTGATCAAGCTCTCGCCCGAGAACGAGGTGAAGTTCGACTTCGGCGAGGACAAGAAGGACGAGGACGGCAAGGACGCGGCCCCGGTGGACTTCACCGGCAAGGAACCGCTCGGCACCTGTCCGAAGTGCGGTGCGCGCGTCTTCGAGAACGGGATGAACTACGTCTGCGAAAAGGCCGTCGGCGCGGGCAAGACGTGCGACTTCAAGACCGGCGCGGTCATCCTCCAGCAGCCCATCGACAAGACGCAGGTCGCCAAGCTGCTCGCCACGGGCAAGACCGACCTGTTGGACAAGTTCGTCAGCAAGAAGACGAACCGGACGTTCAAGGCCTTCCTGACCCTCGACAAGGACAAGAACGTGAAGTTCGAGTTCGAGAAGCGCGAGGCCAAGGGCAAGTCGGCGAAGTCGAAGGAGCCCGAGGCTCCGGTGGATTTCGCCGGCCAGGAGTCGCTCGGCGTCTGCCCCAAGTGCGGCGGCAAGGTCTTCACCGGACCGAAAGATTACCTCTGCGAGAACACGCAGCGGGAGACCAAACGCTGCACCTTCAAGACCGGCAAGGTCATCCTCCAGCGCGAGGTTTCGCCCGAAGAGGTGAAGAAGCTGCTCGCGACGAAGAAGAGCGACCTGTTGGACAAGTTCATCAGCAAGTCCGGCAAGCCCTTCTCCGCGTGGCTGGTCATGGACGCGAAGGGCAAGGTCAACTTCGAGTTTCCCGAGCGGGAGTAGTCGGGTTTTGTAGGCTGCTTTGCACCATGCGCATTCTGTTCGGACCAGTGCTGCTTGCGATGGATGTTGCTCCGGCCAATGTCTGGACCGGCGTTGTTCTCACGTTGGTCCTGCTCCCTTTGATCGCGCTTGTTGCTTTCCGGCAGCGGACATGGACAGCGATTTTGTCAGGCGTGGCGTTGTTGATGTGGGTGGTGATTGGGGGGATCGCCTCCGGAATCGGATGTTGAAGTTGTCCACGTGCGGCACCTAGCTGGCCTAAGCTGAGAATCTTCGACCCGGCTTACTTGCTCGTCTCCACCCGGAAGAAGCGCTGGGCATCCGTCAGGTTCGTGATCGTGAAGGCGGCGATGCGTTCGCCCAGGATGTTCAGGGTCGCGTTGGTCGCCGGGGTCCAGGTTGCTTCTTCCAGTGCGGAGACCGAGAGCAGGCGATAGCTGCGGTCGGCGCGGTAGGGGGAGAAGACGAATCTCAGTTCGTTCGCCGAAATCGGTTCGATGACCAGCGAGCTTGTCGAGGCGGCTTCCGTAGGGATCGTGCCCAGCAAGTATTCTTCGGCCGTGGTCAGGCCGTCTTCATCGGGGTCCAGGGTCGGATCGGGCAATGCGTTGAAGTGCGCCTGAAACCACCAGTCCGGGACCGGGCCTTGATCGGCCGCGTAGGCGAAGCGCACACCGTCCGCCATGACCACCTTGGCCGCGTCGAGCGTCTGGTTGGAGAGCCGGACGAAGCCGCCCGTGCCTTGGGCGAAGCGCCGACCCGAAGCCAACAACCGCCAGCCGCCGCCATTGACCGTCTGGTTCACCGGGACGACAACCGCGCCGTCCGCGCCGGAAACCGTGTGGGGCGCGGCCGTGGAACGATTGGCCCCCTGCGGATACCAGACAAACACGTCATAACGCCCCGGCGTGGCAATGGACGGGGTGAAGGTGGCGGTGGCGGTTTCGGAACCGACCGACGTTCCGGCGAAACGGTAGTCGGCCAGATATTTGTCGGTGGAAGAAGTGGCCGTGGTCCAACTGCCGACATATTGGGCCGAGGGATTGTCGAGATCGATCAGGCCCGCCGTGGTGAAGCCGCCGATGGCGGTCGTCCGGAGGTTGGTGCCCGAGAGGGAAACGAGGCGGAAGAAGTGCGCGCTGTTGCCCGCCAGATCCGGCAGCAGGAACGACCGGGCCTGGGCCGAGACGACATCGACGGTCGAGGTGCTCCCGAGCAGCGCGGTCGGGCCGTATTCCACGCGCAGCACCTGCTCGGTGGTTTCGTTCCAGGTGAGGATCGCTTCGGTTTCGCCGGGGTGAGCGGCCAGTCCGGCGATGGTGGAGAGGTTTGGCGAATCAAGAGCCAGGTCGAGCGTGGTGACGAAGCCGTTGGTGATCGAGACGGAGACGGTCTTCGTCAGGCGATTGCTGTAGCTCGCGGTCAGGGAGTAGTCGCCAGCAGGCAGATCGACGAAGCCGTAGAAGCCGGTGGCGTCGTTGGTCTGGCCCCGGCTTTGCGCGCCGGTGAGCAGCACCTTCACGCCGTCGAGCGCGGTTCCGTCGTCGGCTCCCGTGATGAAGCCCTTGAGATGGCCGCGCGTGGGCGAGGTCTTCCACGGCATCTCGGGCACGGTGGCGGGCGTGGCGAAGACGGCCGTCGCATTCGTGTCGTGCGCGTTGGGGCCGACGGTCAAGGCGGCGTAGAACTGGGTGCGGGTCACGTTCGTGCCTGGCGCGGCGTAGGAGTAGAGGAAGACGCCGTCGGCGCGGTTGCCGGACGCGGTGGGAACGCGCGTCGTGCGGAGCTGGTGGATGGAGTTGGAGGCGGAATTCAGATAGGTGGCCGCACCGAGCGCGACGTGGCGGTTGAACTTCCGGTCCTTCGCGAAGTTCGACCAGTTGGTCCAGTCGGTCGCGCGGTTGTAGCCGGGGCCCGCGTCGTTCTGGCGGAAGTAGGCCATCGGCACGTTGAGATCGAGGATTCCCTCCTGCATCCAGCCGCGCCAGTCCTGGAGCTTGTCCGTGTAGGCGGCGGAGCTGCTGAACCACTGCGAATCGCCGGTGATGCCCGGCGCGAAGCAGATGGTGGCGGCGGAGATCTTGATCTGCGGCTTCAGCGCGATGGCGGAGAGATAGACCTTGCGCACGAGGCCCGTGACCTGGTCGCGGCGGAACTGGAGCCAGAGCGGGTCGTTGTAGGCGGGCGTGGCGTTGCGGTTGAAGCGGCGCTTGAACCGTTCCACCGCCACCGGGTGGTAGCCCCAGCGGTTGCCGGAGAAACGCACGTAGTCGAAGTGGAAACCGTCGAGGTCGTAGTTCGAGACGAGGTCCATCGCCACGTTGAAAACGTGCTGCTGCACCTCGGGATGGCCCTGGTCGAACTGGTAGTTCGAGTCGTCCCAGGTTTCGCCGGTGTCGTCGCGGCTGAGCCAGTCGGGGTGGAGGTTGTAGGGATGCGTGGTCTGCGAGGGCGGCGTGGCCTGGCGGTTCCAGGCGAGATAGGTGGTGATCCAGGCGTGGACCTCGATGGGCGCGCCGCCGGTGCGGGCCTTGGCGATGAGATCGGCGAGGGGATCGAAGCTCTGCGGGCTGACGTCGGTGGCCTTGGGCTCGAACTGGCTGTTGTAGTAGGCGTCGCCGCGCTTGCGGACCTCGACGAAGACGGCGTTGAAGTTGCCCGCGCGGGCGTTGGCCACGAGCGCGGAGACTTCGGAGGCGTTGCGCATTCCCGCGTTGAAGGTGTCCACCCAGAGGGCGCGCATCTCCTGGGCGGATGCCGCGCAGGGGAACAGGACGAAGACGAGGACGAGGAGGAAGAACCGGGGACGGAGCATGGGAAAAGAAAAGGGGCCGGCCACGCACGACAAGGCCGGCCCCGGAGGCAACAAGAGAAACGATCAAGACCGACGACGCCGCATCCAGCCCAGTCCGGCCAGGCCCGCGAGAGCGAGAGCGGCAGTGGAGGGCTCGGGGACGGGGGCGACGCGGATGTTGTCCAACCAGATGGT
>CBFGQE010000186.1:0-6259 GCA_965650815.1 uncultured bacterium | reverse complement strand
TTGAATCCACGACGTGTTCCGCGCCCAGCGCGAGGCCCAGCGCACGCTTCTCCTCGTTGGAACCGGTGGCGATGACGCGGGCTCCGAGCGCCTTGGCGATCTGGATCGCGGCCGAGCCCACGCCGCTGGCCGCGCCAATGACGAGCACCCTTTGGCCGGGTTCGACGCGCGTCCGGTCCGTCAGCATGTGCATCGCGGTGCTGGCCGCCAGCGTGGTCGCGACGGAAGCCTCGAAGGAAACCTCCTCGGGAAGCGCGACCAACGCCGAGGCTCGAACGACCACGTAGTCCGCCAACCCGCCGTCGCACTGCACGCCCAGCATCCGGCTTTCCAGACAGAGCGATTCCTGCCCGATCCGGCAAAACTCGCAGCGTCCGCAGAAGAGATTGGACTGGATGGCCACGCGCTCGCCGGGCTTCCAGCCGAGGACGTCCGTTCCCAGCCCGGCGATTGTTCCCGCGATTTCACAGCCTTGGACCAGCGGCAGCGGACTGGCCACGGGCAGCGCACCCTGCTCGGCCCAGAGATCCAAGCGGTTGAGCCCGCAGGCCCGCACCCGCACGAGAACTTCGCCCGGTCCGGTAGATGGAACCGGAACGTCGTCCAACCGGTGCTTCGCCGGAACGCCCTGCGAGTGAAGCCGAAACGCGCGCATGGCGGCGAAGCTCGCCCGGGCCGTCGGCCGCGCGCAACCCTCTTCGCCGCCCGTCTCCGAAAGTATTCAGGGTTGCACAGAATTCGATTAAGCCCGCATTGGCCATAGCCGATGACCTCCCTCGTAAGAAACACCATCTCCGGGCCCGGGTCCGGAGAAGCCATTATGGTCGAAGCCATTGCTCAATACCTGGTTGATGTCACGCGTGGGGTCTTCTCCACGATGTTGAACCAATCCGTCGAAGCGATCCCCCTGCCGCCCGATTCGGGGAAACCGGGGATCGTGGAACTTCCGGGCATCAACGGATCGATCGGCTTCGGCGGCAAGATGACCGGAACGCTCTTCTTCTCGGCGCCGCAGGAGGTGGCCGAAAAGATGGCGAACATCATCCTCGGGGGGTTGTGCGAAGTGGGGCCCCGGGAGACGAACGACGTGGTCGGCGAAGTCACCAACATGCTCGCGGGCGGATGCAAGTCCCGCCTGTGCGATGCCGGTGTGCCCGTCGTCATGAGCATTCCGAACATCCTCCGCGGCCATTCGCTCAAGGTCACGGCCAAGGACCTGTCGTTCCTGGTCCGGAAGCGTTTCAAGGTCCCCGCCCTGGCCGGCGAAGTGGACGTCATCATGATGGGCAAGCTGGAGTAAGGAGAACATGCACTTCCTTTCTGAATTCACCCAAAAGGCGGTCGCCGAGGTTTACAGCACGATGCTGGGCCTGACCGTCCAACACGTCCGGACCGACGAGTCGCACTGCGCCTCTCCGTCCGGAGTCAACGGCCTCGTCAGCAACGTGGGCTTCGCCGGCAAGATCAGCGGCGGGCTCTACATGAACTACGCCGACAAGCTGGCCTGCGACATCACCGAGCGCCTCATCGGCATGCGCCCCGGCTCCAGCGAGGACGCCGAGGTCGCCGACGTCCTCGGCGAGATCACCAACATGGTCACGGGCACCATGAAGAAGCACACCTCCGAGCTCGGCTACAACGGATGGCTCTCCACCCCGCTCATCATGCGCGGCGACCAGATCACCATCGAGTCCAAGGACGCCACCGTGCATTCCTACAACGTCTTCCGCATCCCCGACCTCGACGCCGAGATCGGCGTCTGGGTCTTCGCCAAACTCCAATAAGTTTTCCTATGGCCAAGAAAGTTCTCAGCATCGACGACTCGCGCATGGTCCACATGGTCGTGACCCGCGCCCTCAAGCCCCTCGGCATCGACGTCCTCACCGCCGTCAACGGCCAGGAAGGCTACGACAAGGCCGTGGCCGAAAAGCCCGACTTCATCCTCATGGACGCCACCATGCCCGTCCTCAGCGGCATCGAGGCCCTGGAGAAGCTCAAGGCCGATCCCGCCACCAAGGACATCCCGGTCATGATGCTCAGCGCCGACGCCGGGAAGGACAACATCGACCGCGCCATCCAGCTCGGCGCGCTGAAGTTCATCACCAAGCCCTTCACCCCCGAGGGCTTGATCGAGAACATCGGCTCCTACATCGGCGCGACGGCCTGACCGGGGCCCGCTCCGCGACAGATTTCAAAGGGCCCGTTGCGACGGGCGGCCCGGACACCTCTCCGGACCGCATCCGCCGGAACGGGCCCTTGCGCGTTCTGGCCAACCGCCGCCTCCGCGCCTAGGCTGCGCCCATGAAGACCTTCATCTTCGTGGTGGTGCTGATCGGTCTGGGCTACTGGCTCGCCGTGCATTTCTCCGGCAGCAAGCCGCCTGGCCAGGTCATCAAGGAAGAGGTGCAATCCGCCGTCTCCGGCACCGTCAGCAACGTCGTCGAACGGCTGGAACCCGAGAAGCTGAAGGAAAACCTCGCCGAAACCGGCGAAGCCATCCGTGAAAAGGCCTCCGAGATCGGCAAGACCGTCGCGGCCAGCACCGAGGACGCCCGCATCACCGCCACGATCAAGGCCAAGCTCGCCCAGAAAGACGCTGCCAGCGCGCTGAACATCTCCGTCTCCACCACCGACGGACACGTCACCCTCGCCGGCCACGTGAAAACCCACCAGGAAGCCCACGCCGCCGTCCAGGAAGCCATGACTGTGCAAGGCGTCCGCGAAGTGATCTCCACGATTCGTGTCCGGCCTTGATCGGAAGTTCGAGCTTCAGCTCGGCCATTGGCGGCATTCCTTCGACGTTGGGCGTTGAGCGTTCAGCGTTCGATGTTTTCCATATTGGGCACTTCAAAAGCGAGGCTGCGCCAACCCGGTTGAAGCACCGGAAAACCCGCTTGCCCCGCCCCTGCCCGGCCGGTATTCCTGCCCGGCTTTATGAACTACAAGATCGCGCAGCGTGCTGCCTCGTTGTCCCCGTCCCTCACCCTGGCCATTGATTCCAAGGCCAAGGCGATGAAGGCCGCCGGTGAGGACGTCGTGGGCTTCGGCGCGGGCGAACCCGACTTCGACACCCCCCAGCACATCAAGGACGCCGCCGCCAAGGCGCTCGCCGAAGGGTTCACCAAATACACCGTCAGCGCCGGCATCCCCGAGCTGCGCCAGGCCATCGCCGACAAGTTCCAGCGCGAGAACGGCCTCACCTACAAGCCCAGCCAGATCATAGTCAGCAACGGCGGCAAACACTCCTGCTACAACGTCATCCTCGCCACCTGCCAGGAAGGCGACGAGGTCATCATCCCCGCCCCCTATTGGCTCAGCTACCCGGAGATGGTGAAGCTTGCCGGAGCCAAGCCCGTGATCCTGGAGACGACCGACAAGACCGAGTTCAAGGTCACGCCCGCCCAGCTCCGCGCCGCGATCACGCCGAACACGCGCCTCTTCATCCTCAATTCCCCGAGCAACCCCACCGGCAGCGTCTATACGCCGGAAGAGGTCAAGGCCCTCGGCGACATCTGCGTGGAAAAGGGCGTGCTCATCATGAGCGACGAGATCTACGAGCAGCTCACCTACGACGGAGCCGTCGTGAAGAGCGTCGCCAGCTTCAGCCAGGCCCATTACGACCATACCATCATCGTCCACGGCTTCGCCAAGGCGTGGAGCATGACCGGATGGCGTCTCGGCTTCCTCGCCGCGCCGGAACCCATCGCCAAGGCCATCGACGCCGTCCAGAGCCACAGCACCAGCAATCCCTGCTCCTTCGCGCAGAAAGGCGGCGTTGCCGCGCTCACCGGTTCGCAGGACCACCTGCCCAAGTGGCTGGCCGAATACGCCAAGCGCCGCACCTACGCCTGGCAGAAGCTCAACAGCATTCCCGGAATCACCTGCGTGAACAGCAAGGGTGCTTTCTACCTCTTCCCCAACATCAGCGGCACAGGCCTGAAGTCCTCCGAGTTCTGCGCCAAGCTGCTGGAGCAGGAAAAGGTCGCCGCCGTCCCCGGCATCGCCTTCGGCGCCGACGACTACATCCGCATCAGCTACGCCACCGGCCTCGCCAACATCGAGAAGGGCCTGGAGCGGATGGATCGCTTCGTGCGCGGGTTGAAGAAGTGAACCGGACGTAGCCGCCCCGTGGCGGAACCAGCACCTTGAAAACAGTTGGGGCCGCATAAATGTGCGGCCCCAATCTTTTGCAACGGAAAGCACATGACCCGAAGGCGGCGGATCTGCTTTCGGATTCCGCCGCCTAGGCAACCTCGCTCAATGCCCAGCCCCTTCGTGGTCCTGGATGTATTCCTGCTTGAGGCCGAGCTTCTCCGGGGCGTGCAGGACGAGCATCTTCATGCGGATGTCCTTGGGCACGTCGCGGGAGGTCAGCTTGGAGACCACGATCATCGTCAGGATGGCCAACGGCACGGCCCAAATGGCGGGCTGTTCGCAGAGGATGCGGATGAGCGGATGCTCCACCCAGAAGGCGTTCAGCGGTTTGAAGACCGACAACACCTGCGCCATGCCGTCCGTGCCCGCCGCCAGGGTGCTGAAGCTGGTCAGCGAGATGGCGATCACCGCCAGCACGCCGCCGGTCAACATGCCCGTGGCCGCGCCCTTCAATGTCATGCCGCGCCACCACACGCTCATGAAGAGCAGCGGGAAGTAGCTGGACGCCGCGATGGCGAAGGCTTGGCCGACCATGAAGTTGATCTCCAGCTTCTCCACGAAGCTACCCAGCGCTATGGCCACGACGCCGATGATCACTGCGCACCACTTGAACATCTTCATGCGGTCCGCCGCCGTGGATTGGGGCCGAAGGATGCGGCCATAGACGTCGTGGGCCAGCGCGCCGGTCATGGAGACCAGCAGGCCGGAGAAGGTGGACATGAAGGCGGCGAACGCGCCGGCGCAGGTGATGCCGCTGAGGATCGAGCCCAGCATCGGCACCTTCTCGTTCAGCATCCGGGGCAGTTCCAGGACGATCTTGTCCGTTCCCTTCGCGCCGACGCCGCTGTAGAGCTCGGGCATGAGGTTGCGGCCCATCACGCCGAAGACGGGCGGGAACACGTAGAACACGCCGATCAAGATCATCACCCACATGGTCGTGCGCTTGGCCGCGACGCCGTCGGGGTTCGTGTAGAAGCGGACGAGGATGTGCGGCAACCCGGCCGTGCCGCAAACCAGCGCGATGATCAGGGAGTAGGTGTAGAGGAGGGAATACGGTTTGGCCTCTTCTGCGGACAGGTTCGCCGCCTTGGCCGCCTTGGTCGTGAGCGGGCCGAAGGGATTGAGCCACGTGTCGTCCTTGGGGGCTTTTTCGGGGAGGGCCTTTCTCGCAGCAAGGGTGACTTCCACGGTCAATGTTTCTGCAATCGAGAATCCATTGGTCTGATTGGAGGGTTGAATATCCCGTCTCTGTTCTGCCAACTCCGCGTCGATCTGCACCTGTTGCGATGGAGGGATCGAATAGGTTTTTCCATCAAACGAGACGGAGTGTTCAGAATGAGGAATCGGGATCTCGCCGTTTACCTCGATTTGTTTCCCGTAGTGCCCATACACCGCCATCAGCACGAAGACCGGCACGGAGATGGCGAACATCTTGGCCCAATACTGGAAGGCCTGGACCAGGGTGATGCCCTTCATGCCGCCCAGCGCCACGTTGAAAGTGATGATCGCGCCGACCAGCGCCACGCCCACCCAATACGGCAGGCCCGGGAAGATGTAGGAGAGCGTCACGCCCGCGCCCTTCATCTGCGGCATGGTGTAGAAGAACCCGATGCAGAGGACGAAGATGACCGCGATCTTGCGGAAGAGCGGCGAGTCGTAGCGGCCCTCGGCGAAGTCGGGAATCGTGTAGGCCCCGAATCGCCGCAGCGGTCCGGCGATGAAGAGCAGCAGGAACAGATACCCGCAGGCGTAACAGACCGGATACCAGAGCGCGTCGTAGCCGCTGCTCATGACCATGCCGGCCACGCCCATGAAGCTGGCCGCGCTGAGGTATTCGCCGGAGATGGCGGAGGCGTTCCAACCCACGCTGACGCCGCGCCCGGCCACGAAGAAGTCGGAGGCGGTCTTGGACTTGTTCGCCGCCCAGAAGCCCATCGCGATGGTCACGAGGACGGTGACGGCGCTGAAGCTGAAGATCCACCAGTCCACTGCGGCCAGAAGGCCCACGCCGCCGGGCGAGAAGAGTTCGGCCGGATTCATCGTTTTTCCTCCCCGTCGTGGCCGATCACCTCGCGCACCCCGGATTCCTCCAGGGCGATGGAGC
>CBFGQE010000185.1:0-6271 GCA_965650815.1 uncultured bacterium | reverse complement strand
CCCGGCGAATTCGTCGCCATCATGGGTGCCTCCGGCTCCGGCAAGAGCACCATGATGAACACCCTTGGCTGCCTCGACCGGCCGACCTCCGGCCGATTCCTGCTCGATGGCGTGGATGTCGGCGGCCTCGACCGCGACGAATTGGCCGATCTGCGGAACCAGAAAATCGGCTTCGTCTTCCAGGGCTTCAATCTCCTCGCCCGCACCAGCGCGGTGGAGAACGTCGAGCTGCCCATGCTCTACGGCCGCCCTCCCCTGCCCGCACGCGAACAACACAAACGCGCCATGGCCGCGCTGGAGCTCGTCGGCCTCGGCCAACGCTTCGACCACACGCCCAGCCAGCTCTCCGGCGGCCAGCAGCAGCGCGTCGCCATCGCCCGCGCGCTGGTCAACGAGCCCAAGCTCCTCCTCGCCGATGAACCGACCGGCAACCTCGATTCCCGCACCAGCATCGAGATCATGGGCATTTTCCAGCAGCTCAACGACCAGGGCATGACCGTCGTCATGGTCACGCACGAGCTGGACATCGCCCAGTATTGCCGCCGCGTCGTCGTCATGCGCGACGGCCTGATCCGCAGCGACGAACCCGTCGCCGACCGTTCCCTCGCCCCGCAGGAGCTGGCCAAGCTCGACGCCGAACAGAAGGCCGTCCAACTCGCCTGACCCATGATCGCCGTCCTCAAGATCTCCCTCCGCGCCCTCCGCCGGAACGTCCTCCGCTCCTTCCTCACCATGCTCGGCATCATCGTCGGCATCTCCGCCGTCATCGTCGGCGTGAGCATGGGCGCCGGGGCCAAGGCCGAGGTGGACAAGCGCATCGCCAGCATGGGGCAGAACCTCATCACCGTGATGTCCGGCAACACCGCGCGCGGCGGCGTGCGCGGCGGCTTCGGCGGCCGCCCCAACCTCACCGTAGAGGACTACGAGGCCATCCGCAGCGAGGTCGAAGGCGTCGCCGCTACGAGCCCCGAGGCCCGCACCCAGGCCCAGGTCATCGCCGGCAACGAAAACAGCGCCATCCAGATCTCCGGAGTCAGCGAGGAATACCTCGACGCCCGCTCTTGGCCGCTACAGGGCGGGATGAACTTCACCGAGGTGGACGTCCGCACCGCCCAGAAGGTCTGCCTCATCGGCGCCACCACCGCCAACACCCTCTTCGGCCAGGGCGTGGACCCCGTCGGCCAGAAGATCCGCGTCAAAGACACCACCTTTACCATCGTCGGCTGGCTCGCCGCCAAGGGCTCCGGCAGCTTCGGCCAGGATCAGGACGACGTCCTCCTCGCGCCCTACACCACTGTGATGAAGCGCCTCTCGGGCGACACCCGCTTCCGCTCCCTCTTCGTCCAGGCCGAGTCCCCCGACGCCATCCCGCTCGTCCAGGCCGGACTGACCGACCTCCTCCGCCAGCGCCACAACATCACCGAGGGCAAGGAAGACGACTTCATGATCCGCACCCAGCAGGAGACGAGCGACTTCTTCAACGCGAACAACAAGATCATGACCGTGCTGATCGGCTTCTTCGCGGGCATCTCCCTCGTCGTCGGCGGCATCGGCATCATGAACATCATGCTCGTGAGCGTGACCGAGCGCACCCGCGAGATCGGCATCCGCCTCGCCGTCGGCGCGCGCAGCCGCGACGTCCTCCGCCAGTTCCTCGTCGAAGCCGTGCTCCTCAGCGCCCTCGGCGGCCTGCTCGGCATCCTCACCGGCTACTGGCTCGCGCCGCTGCTGACCCGCTTCGCCCAGTTCCCCACGCTGATCTCCACTGAATCCGTCGTCATCGCCTTCAGCACCAGCGCCGTGATCGGCATCGTCTTCGGCTTCTTCCCCGCCCTGAAGGCCGCCCGCCTAGATCCCATCGACGCGCTCCGCTACGAGTAGCCTTTCTCGGCAAACCGAGATGGGCAGGGCGAAGGCTCCGGCCAAGCCGCCGTGGGATCTCCTGACGACGAGACCGCTGCCCTGGCGACTCCTTCGCGTTCCGGAGGAGCCAGTGATGCTTTCCGAAAACGGAGTCCGCCCTCAGGCGGCTCGGCGGGAGCCGCCGCCCTACCTCCTCCCCGCCATTTGCTGAACCGCCTCGCACGTGCCAGCCTCCGGGCACATGGCCGACAGTGCGCCCGTCCCCAATCCAGTCCCGTCCGCTGAACCCGTTCTCCGGGTCGTCGAGCTGTCGAAATCCTACGATGCCCGCCCGGTGCTGCGCGGCGTCTCTTTCGAGGTTCATGCGGGCGAACGAGTCGCGTTGACCGGCCCGTCCGGCTCCGGAAAAACCACCTTGCTGAATTGCCTCGGCGGCGTGGACCGACCGGACCGCGGACGGATCTTTCTCGCGGGCGAACCCATCGAGGCCATGAACGGCGACCAACTCGCCCAGCTCCGCCGCTCGCGCCTTGGCACCATCTTCCAGTTCTTCCACCTGCTCCCCACCCTGAGCGCGGCCGAGAACATCGAATTCCCGCTCCAGCTCCTCGGGGTCCCTTCGACAGAACGTGTCCAGCGGGTCGCCGAACTGCTGGACCGCGTCCAGCTCGGCCACCGCGCCAACGCCCGTCCAGCGCAGCTGTCCGGCGGCGAAATGCAGCGCGTCGCCATTGCAAGGGCCTTGGCCCACCGACCACCGGTGCTCCTCGCCGATGAACCCACCGGCAACCTCGATTCCGCCACCGGTGCCCTTGTGCTCCAGCTACTCCGAGAACTGACCGACGAGACCCGCACCGCTCTGGTCCTCGTGACCCACAGCGAAGAAGCCGCGTCCATCTGCCACCGTCGCATCCACCTGCTCGATGGCGCCGTCGTCTCCGCCACATGAGCCGCGACCGTTCCACCCTCTGGCTGCTGCTCCGCCGCTTCAGCCTGCGGCATTGGCGGGAAACCCCGTGGCAATCCGGACTGCTCGTTCTGATCCTCGCGCTCGGTGTCGCCGTCTATTTCTCCATCCGCCTAGCGAACCGCGCCGTGCTCGCCAGCTTTGAGAATTTCACCGGTCTCCTGTCCGCGCAGAGCGACTGGATCGTGCGCAGCCCGGCCGGTTCCCTCCCCGACTCCGTCTTGCCGGAACTCCGCCGCCAGCTCGGCTCCGAGGCCGTCCACTTGATCCCGGTCGTCGAGACCACCGCCACGGAACCGCCCGCGCCCGACGAAACGGCCATCGGCCAGCGCCGCACCTACCAGCTCGTAGGACTCGATCTCATCGGACTGCAAAACGTCCGCGAAAGCCGCACCGCCCAGAACCGCCCGGACGCGCCTCCTTCATGGTTCGACCAAGCCGGCGACAGCGGCCGCACGAACCGCTTCTGGGAATTCTTCTCCAGTCCCCGCGCCGTCTTCGTCAGCGCCGCGCTCGCCGCCGAGAAGGGATTGGTGCCCGGCGGACGCCTCCCGCTGTTGATCAACGACACCGTGGTTCCGCTGGAAATCGCCGGAGTGATTCCGTCCCTGCCCGATCAACCCGCGCCACCGCGCTCACTGCTCGTCATGGACCAACGCGCCCTCCAGAGCCTCAACGGGCGGCCCCAGCGCATCGACCGGATCGAAGTCGTCCTGGAATCCGGCGACGACCGGCCCGAGCGCCGGGATCGGATCAAGCGCGTTCTCGACGACGCGTCCGCCGGGCGTTGGCTGGTCGAATCCTCCACGCAACGGCGCGAGAGCGGCGCGGTCATGACCCGCGCCTTCCGTCTCAATCTCACCATTCTCTCCCTCATCGCCCTGCTCGTCGGGCTCTACCTCATCTTCCAGGCGCTCGACGGCGCGGTCATCCGACGGCGCACCGAGATCGGCATTCTGCGCGCGCTCGGCGTGGAAGAAGCGACCCTGCGGCAAGCATGGTTGCTGGAAGCGGCGATGCTGGGCCTCGCCGGTGGCGTGCTCGGCGCCGGACTCGGTTGGCTCGGCGCGCAAATCGCCGTCCGCATGGTCGGCCAGACGGTCAACGCCCTCTACCGCGCCTCGTCCGCCGACGCCGCCGCGCTGGCTCCGGGAGAACTCCTCCTCGCGGTGGCACTGGCTGTGGTCGCAGGCCTCATCGCCGGCTGGGCCCCCGCCCGCACCGCCGCCCGCACGCCTCCGGCCCAATTGCTGGTGCGCGGCGGAGGCCACGAACCCGGCCCCCGCGTCCTGCGCAGCCCCATGCTGGGTTGGGCTCTGGCCGCCCTGGGAGTCGCGCTGGCGCTGGTGCCGCCGTTGCGCTTCGAAGGCGGCATCCGATTCCCGCTCGGCGGCTACGCGGCCGCGCTGTGCTGGATCTTCGCCGGCGGCATCTTCAGCGGCGAACTGCTGCAACGACTGGCGCGATGGCTCCAGCCGTTAGGACGTTGGTCACCGCTTTGGCGCTTGGCGCTTTCGCAGGTCGCGCCGCCAACCGGCCGCCATCGCTTGGCCACCGCCAGCCTGTGCTGTGCCGTGGCCATGACGGCGGGCATGGCGATTCTGGTCGGCAGCTTCGACACCACCATGCGCGGCTGGATCGCCCGGTCCTTCCAGGCGGATCTCTACATGTCCAGCGCCGGCGCCCAGAGCGCCTCCACCGACAACCGCATTGCCGGCGCCACCTGGCGCGCCCTCATCACCCGCCCCGAAGTGCTGGCGGCCAACGTCATTCAAGCCCACGAAATCCAGCTTCCCTCCGCCTCCACCATGCTGGTCGGGGCCGATGTCGCCTTCACCCGGGAACACGCGGACCTCGCCTGGATCACCGCGCCGCCGCCGGAAGCCTTCGACCCGGCGAGCAACACGAATCTCGCCTTCGTCAGCGAGAGCTTCACCGAACGATTTTCCCTGAAGGCCGGCGATGCGTTGACCGTGCCGACGCCGACCGGCCCGAGAGCCCTCCGGCTCGTCGGTGTCTTCGCCGACTACGGCAACGAACGCGGCTCCATCGTGGTGGAACGGAGCCATCTGATCGGCTGGTTCGGCGCGGACCAGGCGAGCAGCGTCATCCTCAAGCTGCACCCCGGCACCGACGCGGATTCGGTCCGCGCTTCCATCCTCGCGAAACATCCCGGCCTGAGCGTCTTCACCAACGCCCATCTCCGCCGCGAAATCCTCCGCATCTTCGGCCAGACCTTCGCCATCACCTACGCGCTCGAATTCATCGGCGTGGTCGTGGCGGTGATCGGCTTGGCCATGACGCTGGCGAGCCTATTGCTCCAACGGCGTCCCGAGCTGACCACGTTGCGGGCCCTCGGATTGTCGCACGGCGAGATCGCCCGCGCCGCCGCGCTGGAAGGTGCCTTGACCGCCTTCGCCGGATTGCTGGCGGGGCTCGTCGTCAGCCTGGCGCTGGGTTGGCTGCTGATCTTCGTGATCAACAAACAGACCTTCGGCTGGACGCTGCAACAGGCTTGGCCCATCGCCGGCCTGACGGCGATGGGCGCGCTGGTGTTGCTGGCCGGAACGGGCGTGGCCCTTTGGGTCGGCCGCTGGGGCGCGAAGCTCCCGGCGGATCGGGAGGAGTGACGCCTTTTTTAACCACAGATGGACACAGATAAACACAGATGTTCAAGGCAGCCGCCCATCGTGCATCGCGGCGAACGGGAGTTCGCCGCCATCTCCGCCAAGGGCCAAATGCAGGATCGCAAACAATCACGAAACAGTTGGACCATGTCTTTCCCGTCCCGCATCTGTGTCCATCGGTGTCCATCTGTGGTTTCAGTCTGGGTCTTATTGCTGGCCGTCCTGTTCCTTTCCTCCAGCGTCTCCGCCCAAGAACCGGTCCGCGTCACCGCCGATGGGTTCGCCGTGCCGCAGGCCGGCCAGCGGTTCACCTTCCCGCGCGACCACGGAAGTCATCCGGAGTTCAAGATCGAGTGGTGGTATGTCACCGGCCACTTGATGGCCGAGGACGGCCGCCGCTTTGGCTATCAGGCCACGTTCTTCCGCCGCGCCGCGCCTCTTCCGGTTGCACCCCTCACCCCGAACGATCAGCTCTACCTCGCCCACATGGCGCTGCTGGACGCCAAGACCGGCCGCTTCCTACATCAAGAACGGATCAACCGCGGAGGCTGGGACGCAGACGCAGCCACGAACCGGTTGGAGGTTTTCAACGGCCCATGGCGACTGCGGATGACGAACGACACCACCGAAGCGATGGAGCTCTTCGGCGGAATCCGGGCCGAGGCGTCGTTCCAGCTCCGGCTCGTGCCGAGCAAACCACTGGTCGTCTTCGGCACCAACGGCCTTTCCCGCAAGGGCGCCGATCCGACCGCCGCGAGCCACTACCTGACCTTCACCCGGCTGCAAACCTCCGGTGAACTGCGCCTTGGCACGG
>CBFGQE010000184.1:0-6309 GCA_965650815.1 uncultured bacterium | reverse complement strand
GCGGGGCGCTTTGGATGCGGTTTGCGGCGGAAGATTGCCGCCGACCAAGGCGGCTTCCTATGCTGGCGCCATGCGAATCGTGCAAGTGCCGCTCGGCCAACGCTCCTATGTGATCCATGTCGGCGGGCGTCTGCTCCGGACCCTCGGGGCGGAATGCCGCAAACTGGCGCTCGGGAAACGTTGCGCCGTGATCACGGACGCCACGGTGGGACCGCTCTACGGCGAGGCGGTGGTGGCGTCCTTGCGGAAGGCGGGCTTCGAGCCGGTGGTGATCATCGTTCCGCCCGGGGAAACGTCAAAGAGCCTGAAAGTCGTTTCCGACTGCTACGACCAAATGGCGGCGCATCGGCTGGAGCGGAAATCGTTCGTGGTGGCGCTCGGCGGCGGGGTGGTCGGGGATCTGGCGGGCTTTGTTGCGGCGACGTATCTGCGCGGCGTGCCGTTCGTGCAGGTGCCGACGACGCTCTTGGCGCAGGTGGACAGCTCCGTCGGTGGCAAGGTGGGCGTGAACTTGAAGGCGGGGAAGAATCTTGTCGGTGCCTTTCACCAGCCGCGCCTGGTGCTCTGCGATCTGGACACGCTGAAGACCCTTTCACCCCGGGAATTCAAGGCGGGCCTGGCCGAGGTGATCAAATACGGGATCATCTACGACGAGCCGTTGTTCCGGCATTTGGAGAAGAGCATGGCCAAACTGCTGAAGCTTCAGCCCAAGCTCTTGGCCGAAGTGGTGGCGCGTTGCTGCGGGATCAAGGCCGATGTGGTCGGGCAGGACGAAACGGAGACAGGGCTGCGGGCGATCCTCAACTTCGGCCACACCATCGGCCACGCCATCGAGAACACCGCTGGCTACGGCAAATATCTCCATGGCGAGGCCATCTCCATCGGACAGGTCGCGGCGGCGCGCCTCTCCCGAAGCCTGACGGGGATGGATGCGGGGGAAGTTCGGCGCATTGAAGCCCTGTTCCAAGCGGCGGGCTTGCCCGTCTCCATCCGGCTGTCGGCCGCGCAAACCGAACGTTTGCTGGGGGCCATGAAGCTCGACAAGAAGGTGAGCGCGGGTGAGGTGAAGTTTGTGCTGGCGGACCGGATCGGCGCGGTGAGATGGGGCTGCGGCGTGCCGGAGGCGTTGTTGAGGTCTGTGGTGGCCGGGTTGGCCGGTTGAGATCAAATGGCCGCGAAGTTCAACTTGTGGGGCGTAGTTGGCCCCAATACCGTCCGCGACCCTTGATGACGCTGCACTACAAAGTCACCGGCGGAGACGGTCTGGCCTACGGCCCCGTCTCGTTGGAGGAACTGGAGGAATGGATCCAGCAACGACGGGTCGTGGGCTCGACCTTGATCTGGCGTTCTGATCTGAACCGGTGGCGGGCGGCGGAGGAGTTCTTGGAACTCGCCTACGTGCTGAAACAGGCTGCGGCGCAATCTCCGGCGGCTCGGGAAGCCGAGCGGATCGATGAGGTGCGTCCGGTGGGGTTCTTCCCGCGCCTTGTGGCCTACACGGTGGATTACTTTGTCCTCACGGCTTTGATGACGGCGGTTTTTCCGCTGCTGAAGGGTTTCGGAGAACTGGAGGAGACCCAGAGCATTCTGGAACTGATCCGTCAGAAACCCTTCTGGGTGCTGCTCGGAGTCAATGTGTTCGTGGCGGGCTTGTTCAACATTCTGTTCAATGGCCATTTCGGCGCCACGCCGGGCAAGATCCTGATCGGTGCCCGCATTGTGAATGAAGACGGTTCTCCGCTCGGCTATCTCAAGGCGGCCTTGCGCTACGCCGCCGAATGGGTCAGCGCGTTTTCGCTGGGAGCCGGATACCTGTTCGTGGCGTTTCGACCGGACCGGCGGGCGCTGCACGATCTGCTGGCGGGCACGCGCGTCGTTTTCAGCCCATGAAACTGACCGGTAACCAGCAGATGGCTTGGATCTGCGCCGGGGTGTTCGCCCTGGACCAGTTGACCAAGCAGATCGTCCTCCGGTTTCTCGGGACTGAAGAAAGCAGGGAAGTGATCCCGGGCTTCTTCAAACTGGTCCATTGGCAGAACCGGGGCGCGGCGTGGAGTCTCTTCAGCACCGTGGATGGCAGCAACTTCGTGCTGGCGGCAGTATCGCTGGTGGCGTTTGGCGCGCTCATCTGGTTCCGGAACCATTTCGGGGCGGAGACCCGAATGGGGCGGATCGCGTTGGGGCTGGTGATGGGGGGGATTCTCGGCAATTTCTGTGACCGCATCTTCATTCACCATGTCGTGGACTTCCTCCGCTTCTACCTCGACAGCCGTAGCGGGCTGGAAGTGGGTTTTCCGGCCTTCAACGTGGCGGATTCGGCGATCTGCGTAGGCGTCGGCCTGATGTTCATCCAAGCATGGATCACTGAGGCAGCCCAAAGACCTTCCAAGCCATGAACCCGACGGAAGATCGAGCCCGGCGGCGCTATCAATGCCCCACTTGTCGGAGGATCGGGGTGTGGTTGTTGGAGAAGTCCGCCCCCTTTTGCTCTGATCGGTGCCGTTTGGTGGACTTGGGGAAATGGCTGAACGAAGAGCATTCCATTGCTGAACCGATTCCAAAAGACTTGGGTGAGAAGGGTTTTTAAGGATCGAGATAATCCGGGATGGACAGGATTCTGCTCGGGCACTAGGACAGATTTGCCCTGAAAATCACCCACCATAGCGGTGTGTCACAAAATTGGATTTTCCTGTTTACAGCGTCTTGGAAATGGACTTCAATGCGTCAGTCGTTAGCGACGGCGACGTTTGGAAAGGATCAAAAAATGAAGATCAACAAATTAATTGGAAATAGCCTGTTATCGGTCGGGGCTGCGGTGGCGTTCTCCCAGAGCGCTTCGGCTGCTTCCGTGAATATCCCTGTCACTTATCGTGATTTCGCCAGCGGTGAAAAGCTGGGCGGAACCGAGAAAGTCTTCGAAGGTGCGATTGACATCGTCGGTGGTTCGACGGTTGTCGTTCCAGGCTTGGTTGGTGCCGGTTCGGCGGGTTCTCCCGTGACTGATGCCGTTCTGGATGCCGGTGGATGGTCTGCCAAGTATGGTGGATCCAAGCCGAGCGATCTCTACAAGGACACGGGCTACATGACGGGCAAGCTGAACAGCTCGCTCACGTTCACTGAGACTTCCCCTGGAATCTACAGCTTTTCGGACACCTCGTTCTTCCCCTTGGATGGTCTTCTCGGTGGCAATCAGGGCAACTCGCACAACTACCATTTCTCGATGGAGATGCATGCGGTGTTCACCTATGTCGCTGGCCAGGAGTTCAACTTCAAGGGTGACGACGATGTCTGGGTTTACATCAACGGCCAGCTCGTGATCGACCTCGGTGGCGTTCACAGCGCCAAGTCCGCTTCGATCGATCTGGACACGCTCGGCCTGACCGCCGGCAACACCTACACCTTCGACCTGTTCTTCAACGAGCGTCACACTTCGCTGTCCACGTTCTCTGCTGACACGTCGATCGTGTTCCGTCCGCCTCCTCCGGAGGTTCCTGAAGTCTCCACTGCGGTTTCAGCCGCCGGATTTGCCCTCCTCGGAGGCATGTTCCTGCTGCGCTCCCGCAAGGTGGCTCAGGCCCAGCAGTAATCCTCTGCCCGTCCTAACGAAAAGCCCCGCCATCCAAAAGATGGCGGGGCTTATTATTTGCTCGGATGCCTCAACGACGGATGCGGTCCACGAATCGCCCCAAGCGTTCCATCGCCACTTGGATCTGCTCGAACGCCGTGGCGTAGCAGCAACGCAGATAGCCTTCGCCGCTGGGCCCAAAGGCGGTTCCAGGCACAGCCGCCACCCGTTCCTCTTGGAGGAAGCGCACGGCGAACTCCTTCGAGCTCAAGCCCGATGAGAGGATGTTGGGAAAGGCGTAAAACGCTCCTCGTGGCAAATGACAGGACAGTCCGAGGTCATTGAAGGACTTCACGATGAAATTGCGGCGGCGTCCGTATTCTTCGCGCATCCGGTCGGTATCCGGTTCACCGTGTTTGATCGCTTCCAAGGCCGCTTCTTGGCTGATGATCGAGGCGCACAGCATCGAGTATTGGTGGATCTTCATCATGGCCTCGATGATCTCCACAGGTCCGCAGGCGTAGCCGATGCGGAATCCGGTCATCGCGTAGGCTTTGCTGAAGCCGTGCAGGAAGATGGTCCGTTCCGCCATTCCGGGAAGAGACGCGATGGACACGTGTTCGCCTTCATAGGTCAGCTCGCTGTAGATCTCGTCGGTAATGACGAGCAGGTTGTGGCGTTTGGCGACTTCCGCGATCTTCATCAGCTCCGTTCGTGACATGGTGCCGCCGGTCGGATTGGTCGGAAAATTGAGCATGACCGCCTTGGTGCGCGGGGTCACGGCGGCTTCGATGGCCTCGGCCGTGACGGCGAACTGGTCCTCCGCCTTGCACGAGATCGCCACCGGCACTCCGTAGGCCAGCACGATGCTCGGTGAATAGCTCACGTAGCAGGGCTCATGGTAGATGATCTCGTCGCCGGGATTGATGATGGCGCGGAGGGCCAGGTCCATCGCCTCGCTGACGCCGACCGCGATCAGGATCTGGTTCTTCGGGTTGTAGCTGACGTGGAAGTGCGTCTCGATGTGTTTGGCCAAGGCTTCGCGCAGCGAGAGCAGGCCGAGATTCGAGGTGTAGGAGGTGCGGCCCCGTTCCAAGGCATAGATGGCGGCTTCCCGGATATGCCACGGGGTCTGGAAGTCCGGCTCGCCCACGCCCAGCGAGATCACGTCCTTCATTCCCTGCACGATGTCGAAAAAGTCGCGGATTCCGGAACGGGGAATGTTCCGGACATGCGTGGCCACGAAACGCTCTGGTTGCCAGCTCTGACCCATAGGTCCAAGGAAGGGACGGCAAACCGGCCGGTCCGAAAAGGAAAATCTGAGCCCCAGATCCCAGACGATCGTGCTCCGTCGAACCGGGCCAACGGAACAAGCCCCGCAACTCCTGTCGGGCCGCGCGACAGGTCGATTCCTCCTCAAGCCACGGGCGCGATCGTCCGACCCTATTCCAGAACCTCACGATCAATCCCATGCCCGAACGCGTCATTGGTCTGGCCGACGAGATCTCGGCCCTCGTCTCAAACCGCATCGGAGACATCCAGCGGATCACCCTGATTTCGCGGCTTCTCGCCATGAACGCCTCGATCGAAGCCGCCCGGGCAGGCCAAGCTGGAGTGGGCTTTTCGGTCGTGGCCGAAGAGGTGAGATGCGTTTCGGAGAAGATCACCGGCATCGTCAACGAGCTGCAGGACCATCTCGATCCGCGGATCAAGGAACTCAACCGCCTCGGCGGTTCGCTCATCGCGCAGCTACGCGGCACCCGGTTGACCGATCTGGCGCTGAACATGATCGAGATCATCGACCGGAATCTCTACGAGCGTTCGTGCGACGTGCGTTGGTGGGCCACCGATTCCGCCGTGGTGGACTGCGTGGCGCGTCCGGACGAAGGCGCGCTCGCCGGTTTCTGTTCAAAGCGGCTCGGCGTGATCCTCGATTCCTACACCGTCTATCTGGATCTCTGGGTCATGGATCTGGAGGGCAACGTCGTGGCTACCGGCCGACCGACGAAGTTCCCCAGCGCCAAAGGGCAAAACGTCTCCAAAAGCTCCTGGTTCAAACAGGCGTTGCAGACCCGCGACGGGACGGAGTTCGCCGTCGCCGACATCGAAGCCGTCCCCGCGCTGGGCAACCAGCTCGTCGCCACCTATGCCGCCGCGATCCGCGAAGGCGGCGAGACCCAGGGTCGCCCCATTGGCGTGCTCGGCATCTTCTTCGACTGGCAGGCCCAGTCCGAGACGGTGGTCAAGGGCGTCCGCCTTTCCCCGGACGAACGGGAGCTGACGCGCTGCCTCATCCTCGACCGCCAGTCCCGCGTGATCGCCTCGTCCGATGGCAAGGGGGTGCTGGAGGAGCATTACCCGCTCCAGACCGGAGGGCAGGAGATAGCCAACTACGCGGACAAGACTGGCCACGTGATCGGATTCGCCGTGACCCCGGGTTATGAAACCTATCGCGGACTCGGATGGTATGGCGTGGTGGAACAGAAGCTCCGCAAAGCCTCCGTGCGGTCGGGATTTTCCGGGACCGAGCCCACCGGTTTCGCGACAAGGGATGCCGTGGCTCCGGCACCGGCCGCGACGACGGCCTCCGACCTCTCGCGTCTCCCGCTGCCGGTGGTTTCCTGAGGACATCGGGCGGAAAGGAAAACGGCCGGCGGCATCGTGCTATGCCGCCGGCCGTTCCGCGCCGGGAAACGCCGCCTACTTCAGCGTCGAGAGATACTCCATCACGTCGCGCAGGTCGC
>CBFGQE010000183.1:0-6382 GCA_965650815.1 uncultured bacterium | reverse complement strand
TGACCAGATGGGGCTGTCTGGAAACTGATTACGGAGCACTGGACACTTCCCTGCGTCACTTCCTTACGCCCGCCAAGGTCCGTGACGCCACGGCCAACGCGGCGAAAGTCAGCAAGCCACCCAGCCAGAACGGCGCGCCCGGCAGTTTCGCCGGAGCGGAAGCGCCGATGAAGTAGCCGAAGAGCCCCGTGCCGATCAGCGGCGCGATGAACCCCGCCACGCTGCCCAGGCTCGTCAGCGCGCCCTGCACCGCTCCCTGTTCGTTCGCCGGGGTGTTGCAGGAGATCAATCCCTGCATCGCGGGACCGGCGATCCCGCCGAAGGACCCCACCACCAGCAGCGCGTAGATCATCCAGCCCTGCGAGGCGAAACCGTAGGCCGCCATCACCAGTCCGGCGACGACCAGTCCCGAGCGGAGCGCCATGACTTCGCCGAGCGCCGGGATGATCCGCCTCGCCAAGCCGCCCTGCACGATCGCCGCCATCAGCCCCACGGTGGCGAGGGAAAGGCCCACTTGCCCGCTGGTCCAGCCGTAGCGGTAGCCGGTGTAGAGCACCCAGGTGGCGTGCAGCGAATACTCCGAAAGCTTCAGCAGGAAAAAGCTCACCGAAAGACCCGCCACGATCCGCACCCGGCCCAGCGCGGCCAGGGAGCCCAGCGGATTGGCCCGGGCCCAGGAGAACGGCCGACGGTTCTCCGGAGCCAGCGACTCCGGCAGCACGAACCAGCCGTAGAGCCAGTTCACCAGCGTCATGCCGGCCGCGACGAGGAAGGGCAGGCGAAGGTCGTGGTTGCCCAGCAGTCCGCCCACCGCAGGTCCAGCGATGAAGCCCAATCCGAAGGCCGCGCCGATGATGCCGAAGTTGGCCGCGCGCTTCTCCGGCGGGCTGATGTCCGCGATGTAGGCCGTGGCGGCGGTGATGTTCGCGCCGGAGATGCCGTTCAGCGCCCGGCCGATGAAGAACCACGGCAAGCTGGGCGCGAAAGCCAGCAGCACGTAGTCCAGCCCCGAGCCGAAGAGCGACGACAGGATCACGGGCCGCCGACCGAACCGGTCCGACAAGCTGCCGAGCACGGGCGCGAAGACGAACTGCATCAGCGCGTAGAGCGCGGCCAGCGCTCCGACCGTGTGGGAGGCGGCGGCGACGTTCCCGCCCTGGAGGCTCTCGACGAGCTTCGGCAGGATAGGGATGACGAGCCCCACCCCGAAGATGTCGAGGAACAGGGTGAAGAAGATGAAGACGAGAGCGGGTTTGCGCGCGGCCACAGAGTTCGTTCCTCGTCGTTGAACGGCGGAGCGGGGCTAGGCGATGGAGAGTTCCTGCTTGATGCCGAACTTTTCCACGCGCTTCCGCAGGGTGGCGCGGGTGATGCCGAGCAGCTTGGAGGCCTGCACCTGGTTGCCCTTGGTCTCGCGCAGCGCGTTGATGATCAGCTCGCGCTCCACGGTCGGGATGATCTTCAGCTTCGGGTCCTTCTTGGCCCACTGGAAGAGCACCCGGGAAAGGCCGACCATGTCGTCGCCGGTGAAGGACGCGGACGAAGGCGAAGGCGGTGCGGTCTCGGTCGTCGCCGGAGCGCCGGAGCTCGCTGGAGCGAGCGGAGCCGGCGCGTGGGCCGAGCCCAGTTGCACCTCGGGCGGAAGGTCGGCCGGAAGGATCACGTCGCCCTTGGCGACGACCGAGGCGCGGAGGATGGCGTTCTCCAGCTCCCGCACGTTGCCGGGCCAACGGTGCCGGACCAGCAGCGCCATGGCGTCCTCGGAGATGGACTTGGACTGCTCCAGTTGGTTCGCCTTGGCGAACTTGCCGAGAAAATAGGAGACGAGCAGCGGAATGTCCTCCGCGCGCTCGCGCAGCGCCGGGAGCTGGATGCGCATCACGTTCAGCCGGTAGAAGAGGTCCTCGCGGAACTGCTTCTCGGCCACCGCCTGCTCCAGCGGCTTGTTCGTCGCGGCGATCACGCGGACATCGACCTGCACGGACTGGTTGCCACCGACCCGCTCAAAGGTGCCGGACTGGAGCACGCGCAGGATCTTCGTCTGCGTGGGCAACGACATGTCGCCGATCTCGTCGAGGAAGATGGTGCCGCGGTTGCACTGCTCGAACTTGCCGATGCGCTGCGAGGTCGCGCCGGTGAACGCGCCCTTCTCATGGCCGAACAATTCGCTCTCCAGCAGGTTCTCCGGGATGGCGGCGCAGTTGATGGCGATGAAGGGCTGGTTGCTCCGGTCGCCGTTCTGGTAGATGGCGCGCGCGACGAGCTCCTTGCCCGTGCCGCTCTCGCCGGTGATGAGCACCGTGGCCTTCGAGCCGGCCAACTGGCCGATCATCTTGAAGACCGTCTGCATCGCCTCGCTGCGGCCCACCACGCCCACGTCGAAGTCCTCGTTCTCCAGCATGGGCTGGCAGGCGATGGTCTGCTTCATGTCCCGCGCGGCCTTGAGCGCGCCATAGACGATGGTCTTGAGTTTGGGGACGTCGAAGGGCTTCAGCAGATAGTCGTAGGCGCCCAGCTTCATCGCCTCGATGGCCGTCTGGGTGGTGCCGTAGGCGGTCATCATGATGACCGGCAGCTTGGCGTCCACCTGGCGCAGGCGGCGGAGGGTCTCCAGTCCGGTCATGCCGCCCATGCGGACGTCCATGATGACGAGGTCGGGCTTGAACTGGGGAATGAGGGCGAGGCCTTCCTCTCCGCTGTTGGCGGTGGCGAGGTGGATTTCCGGGGAATCGAAGATTCGCCGGAAGGAATACTGCACGTCCGTTTCGTCGTCGATGAGCAGAAGCTTGTCCATAGTGGCCGAAGTCGCGGCGCGGACCGTAGCAACGGCCGGTGGCTTTGCACCGCCTTTTTTGAGAAGGAGCGCGGAACGGCGATCATCCCGGTTTATGTCCGGCGATCTGGCTTTGGAAGGCGGAGGGACGAAGCAACCTGAAAGGTTGCCAGCGATTAGCCGGGGGTTAGGAGCGCACAGCGCTACGACACCCCCGGTGAAGTGAAGTATGCCCAGCCAGACGCATCGCGAAGCGATGCCATCCATTTGTCAGTAGTGGAGACGGTGATGGCACCCCTTCAGGGTGCAGTTCGAGGCGGACGTTCTACCGGGGGTGTCGCTGCGCTCAACCCCCGGCTAATGGATGCCAACCCTTCGGGTTGGACGTTTCGCTCGGGCGATCCAGCCTGTGGCGGTTACGCATCGCCCTCGGAAATGTCCGTCGTCCAAGTCGCATCGCAGTTCGGACAATGGAACCGGTGTTGGTGCTTAGTGGCTGCTTCCGGTGGAAGCAGCGGGAGATGCGTGCGGCATTGTGGACAGTGGTAACGATGCCGGATTCGGTTCAACCACACCGTGCCGACGAACAAAACAACCAACCAGACTATCAGCAGAACCCCGCCAAACGAAGTCACCTTCGGGCCATAGGAGACGTTCGGGATCAGCAACGCACCGATTCCCATGAGCGCAACGATCAACAGAACGACACGCCCCCAGGTGCGGTTTCCATACTCGGGGTCGTGTCGTTCCGTCGCCATACCCGGGCAGCCTGGATCGACGGTGAAGCGTTCCCTCAATCCTCCGAGAACAGATACTCCAGATCCGTCTGCGAGAGGCTCTTGGCGAAGCCTTCTTCGCCAAGGACATCGGCGATGGTCTGGGACTTGCGCTGCTGGAGGTCCCAGATCTTCTCCTCGACGGTGCCGGGCGCGATGAGGCGGTAGGCGTTGACCGTGCGGGTCTGGCCGATGCGGTGGGAGCGGTCGATGGCCTGGGCCTCGACGGCGGGGTTCCACCACGGATCGTAGAGCACCACGTAGCTGGCGGTGGTGAGGTTCAGGCCGGTGCCGGCGGCGCGGAGCGAGAGGAGGAAGACGCCGCCGCCCTTCTCGTCCTGGAAGGCGTTGACCACTTCCTGGCGGTCCTTGGTCTCGCCGGTGAGGATGAAGGTCTTGATCGCGCGTTTGCCGCATTCTTCCTCCAGCAGCTTCAACATCTGCACGAACTGGGAGAAGACGAGGACCTTCTGGTTGTCGGCCAACAGCGGTTCCAGGAGCTCGAAGAGCGTCTCGGTCTTGCCGGAGGCGGAGTCGTTGCCGACGAGCGTGGGATGGCAGCAGATCTGGCGCAGGCGGGTGAGCGCGGCCAGGACGTGCATCTTGGACTTGGCGAGGCCCTTTTCCTGCACGGTCTGCATGACCTGCTCGCGGCTGCGGCGCAGCTCGGCGAGGTAGAGCTTGCGCTGGGCTTCGCCGAGCTCGCAGTCGCGGCGTTCCTCGATGCGGTCGGGAAGGTCCTTGGCGACCTGCTTCTTGAGACGGCGCAGCATGATGGGCCGGAGCTTGGCCGCGAGGCGGCGCCGGGCGATGCGCTGGGCGGACTCGGCTTCTTCACCGGACCCCTTGGGATCATAGGTCTGGGTGAAGTGTTCCTGGTCGCCGAGGTAGCCGGGCTGGACGAAGTCCGAGATGGACCAGAGGTCGGTCAGGCGGTTTTCCAATGGCGTGCCGGTGAGGGCGAGGCGCTGGTCGGCCTTGAGCTGCTTGACGCTCTGGGTGACCTGCGCGCCGGGGTTTTTGATGAACTGGGCCTCGTCGAGGATGATGGCGCGGAAGCTGAACTTCTGGAGCCATTCCAGGTCGCGGCGGAGCAGGGCGTAGTTGGTGACGATGATGTCGTTCTCGGGAATCAGCTTACGGAGGTTGTGCCGCGCGGCACCGCTCTGGAGGACGAGGACCTTGAGGTGCGGGGTGAACTTCTCGGCCTCGCGGCGCCAGTTGTGGAGCACGGAGGCGGGGCAGATCACAAGGGCCGGCTTGTGGGCCTTCTTGTTCTCCTGATGCAGCCAAGCGAGCCAGGTGAGGGTCTGGAGGGTCTTGCCGAGACCCATGTCGTCGGCCAGGACGCCGCCGAGCTTGTGGCGGGAAAGATGGGCCAGGAAGTTGAAGCCGTCGCGCTGGTAGGGGCGAAGCTCGGCGTTGATCGTGGAAGGCAGCTCGGTGTCGGGCACGCCCTTGAAGTTCGCGAGGGAGTTGCGGAGCGTCTTGGCCTGGGCGGAGTCGCCGAACTTGGCCAGCGCCTTGTCGTCGAGATGCGCGGCCTGCTCCATGCCGACTTTCTGGGCGTTGGGCAGCAGCCCTTCGATGCCGAGATCGGCGAAGGTCTCGTGCGCGGCCTGGACGGCTCCGGCATCCAGCTCCACCCAGCCGGCGTCGGGCAGCTTCACGAAGCGGCCGGTGGCGCTGGCCAGGCGCTGGAGATCGGAGGGCGAGAGGCGCATGCCCTCGGCCTCCCATTCGGCGGAGACGGAGAACCAATCGATGCCGCTGCCCTTCACGATGAGCATGGGCTTCACCTGGCGCGGGCTGAGGAAGAGGCGGCGGAAGGAGTCGTTGCCGAGGTATTCGGCCTCCTTCGGCCGCTGCGGCCAGGCGGAGGCGAGGACGTTGAGGAAATTCTCGTTCGCGTCGCCGACCCACAGGCCGGGCTCGGGCGTGAACCAGTCGAGCTTGCGCAGCCAGTGCGCGGCGGCTTCGAGGCGGGAGTCGTCGAGGATCTCGGGCTTGCCCTGCTTGGGCTGGCCCGCGCTGTCGCGCTGCCATTCGTGGCCGGTCCAGTGCCAGATGCTCTGGTCGGTCTCGCTGCGGGCGAGGAGGCGGAGGCGCACGGTGTCGTCGCTCAGCTCGAACATGAACTGCGGGACGGCGGCGTGCGTGTTGCAGAGCTGGCCCCAGTCCACGCCGTTCTTCGGCTGGGTCTGGCGGAGCTTCGTCAAAACGCGGTGGCTCAGGCGGGCGACGGGCAGGGAACGCTTCTCCAGCCATTTGCCGAGGAAGCCGGCCGGAGGCGCGTTGCGCAGGAGGTAGAACGAGCCATCGACGAGCGCGAGGGTCGGCTTCCCGGCGAAGAACTTCGCCTGGTCGAGATCGAACGTTCCCGCCTGGGTGACGACGTGGTGGGTGAAGGCGAGGCCGTCGCCGTTCTTGTCGAGGTGCGGCTTCAGCTCCGCGACCTGGCCGTGGAAGTGGTGGAAATTCGGCGTGTTGACGATCTCCAGCCGGTTGAGGTCGCCCCAGCGCACGAGCCACTGGAGAAGGTTCAGGCCGGAGAGGCGGAAGACGTCCTTGGCCTCGGCGGCGAAGGAGACGTCGGTGGCGAGCCACTGGATGAACTCCCAGTCGGCCGGGGCGAACAGCTCCTGCTCGTGCGCGGCGCGGGTGGTCAGCTCGACCAGCTCGGCGGCGGTCTTCTGCTTCTCGCCGGTGCGCGGGCGGAAGAGGAAGAAGTGGATGTCGAGCTCGTGCAGGCCGTTCAACGACTCGTTCGTCACGGGCGAGCAGACCACGCGCAGCGTGGCGCGCGGCGAGTCGAGGTGGGCGGGCGCGGGCG
>CBFGQE010000182.1:0-6451 GCA_965650815.1 uncultured bacterium | reverse complement strand
GCGATGAAGACCTTGTGCCACTGGTTCTCGATGCCGCGCAGGGTGCCTTCCGGCAGCTCGGCGAGGTAGCGCAGGGACGGGGTGCTGGAGACGACCGCGTGGACCTCGTCCTTGGTGGGGGAGGTGCATTCGATGCGGGCGAGGATCAGCTCCAGCTCCTGGATGAGGACGCTCTTGACCTCGAGGAACTGGGATTCGTCCTCCGCCTCGAACTTCTTGGTCCGGGCGAGGCCGAGGAAATGGCTGAACTGTTTCCAGCATTCGAGGTAGTTCTCGAGCTGGAGGATCAATTGGTCGAGTTGCTTCGTGGTCATGTGGCCGATCGGGTTGTTCCCGGACCGCTGGCGACGGGAGTGAGGAACACGATGGCTCCTCCACGCAGCTCCCGCGCCGTCACGCGCAGTCCGTGAAAGTTGAAACTGAGCTCCGTGAGCGCGAGCTGGGCGGCGTGCGCGTCGCGGAAGGCGGAAATGATGGCCTCGGAGAGCGGGCCTTGGATGCGGGCCGCCATCGCGGCGGGCAGGGTGGACATCACCACCTGGCCGGCGGCATCGACGGTGAAGGCGCCTTTCGGCGTCCGGGTGAGCGTCGGCGGCTCGGGCTTCTTTCTGGACCAGGTGAAGAGGCTCATACGGGTTGATGGATCTTCTTGGTCATGGTGCGGACCTGTTCGGGGGACAGGCGGCGGTTGAAGCCGAGGCAGACGATGGTCTCGTCCACGGCCGAGATGCCGACGTGGCGCTGGTGGCCGATGCCCTCCACGTGGCAGAGAGGGCCGAGGCCGGCCTGCTGGCCGATCTGCTCGATGGCGCTCCAGGTCTTCTGCGCCCAGGCCAGGACGGCGTCGTCGCCCTTCAGTTCCGGGGAAGGGACGCTGGCGGCCGGTTTGCGGCCGGGAATATCCAGGGGCTTGCGGCCGCTCATGACGAACTCCACGCCCTCGGCGGTGGAGAGCGCGTGCCACAGCGCGGTGTCGAACTCGTCCTCGGCGGCGGCCTTGGCCGCGACGCCGCGCGATTCGTCGATCTCCTGGGCGGTGTTCAGCAACAACCCCTGCCACGAGTGTTCGATGCGCCGCGCGCGGTCCGGTTCGGCCGGGAGGATCTCGAAGCTGCCGTTGGTCCAGCGGAGGATGCGGTTGAAGGCCGCTTCGCCGACCACCTCGCCCAGCACGGCATCGACGACCTCGCCGTGGTTGATCCAGATGAAGCCTTCCTCCCCGGCGTTGGTCAGGCGGAGGAGGGACGAGCTGCGGGAGAGGCATTCGAGCTGGACCAGATCCACGAGGCTCTTGGTCTGCACGCCCTGGAAGCCGCCGGGCTGGATCTCGTCCAGCAGGCTCTCCACGCAGGACTGGAAGAGGCCGAGCTCCTCGCGGGTTCCGGGTTTTTCCCAGACCAGGTCCACGCCCGCGGCGTAGGCGCGGGAGCGGAGCGAGGGGTCGATGCCGTTCGTCATGACGACGAGGCGCAGCTTGGGGAACTTCCTCCGGACGATGTTCGCCACCTGGAGCCCGTCCATGCCCGGCATGTCGAGGTCGGTGACGAGGAGGGCGAAATTCTCGGATTCGAGAAGCGACAGCGCCTTCGCGCCGGAGTTGCACGTCTCCACCACCGGCCGCGCCCGCAGGGCCGACAATGCGCCCCGATACCGCTCCAGCAGTTCGGTCTCATCATCGAGCAAAAGGATTTTCGGTGAAATGGGCATGATTGTCGCTTTGTCGCATTGGTTATTACGGCCGAACAGGCCCGGTGATTAAGGACAGTTGTTCGACTGCCGACATCACAGATGCCGGAAAAAGCACGAAGCCGGCCGCATCGCATGTTTTCAGCGCTGAAAAAACTTTTTGGTCGGAGCGACGCTCCGGAGACGACGTTGACCGCGCCGACCACCGCGCCGGTCGCCCCACCCCCGGCGGAGAGCGGGTTCCGGCGGATCGCCCCGCAGGCACCGCCCGCGCGGGAGGTCCGTCCGCCCGCGCCTCCACCGGCCACCGCCGGCACACCGTCTCGCCCGCCGACCCCCGCCAGCCCCGGGCTCGACGCCCTGGCACCGGCCCGCGAGGTCTTCGTCGCCGCCGGGCCCTTGGCCCCGGACGACGCGGTGCGGGTGCCGTTCAACGACATCGCCCCGAGCCTTTCCAAGGAACTGCTGCTGCTGGTGAATCCCGGTGTCGGCGGCGACTTCGAGTTCTCGGCCACCCGGCTCGCGCCGCAACTGGCCCTGGGCTCGGTCAAGACGACCTTCTCGGAACTTCGGGCCGCCGCCCCGGCCGGCCTCTTCCGGGGCAGCCCTGCCTCGGGCGATGCGGAGATTTCCCTGCCGCTGGCCGCCATCGTTCCCCGGATGCCGAGCGCCAAACTGGGCCGCCGCACCCCCAAGAAACGGTGGGACGCGCCGTCGGATGTGGGCAATCTTTTCGGACCCAAAGGAGCCCCGTTGAAGAAGGCGGAAGCCTTCTTCGGCGAAGCGCCCGCCGCTCCCGTCCCGGTGCAGGCGATCCCGGCCCCGGCCCCGGCTCCCGTGCCGCCGCCCGCACCCCGGCCGGTTGCCGCTGCGGCACCGGTTCCAGTGGCGATGCCCGAGTCGGCTCCGGCTGCGGAAGCATCCGCGCCGCTTCTGCCGGAGTCCGACGTCTTGACCGTGCCCCTGGCCCAGTTGGCCGCGCTCTGGCCCGCGCCGGTGATCGCCGAGATCCGCCAGCTCGTCCTCGGCGGCAAGTCCGTCCATCTCCCCGCCGGCCAGGTCGAGCCCGTGCTGCGCTCGGGCAAGGTCACGTTCACTTGGCAGCAGATCGCCGCCTGGATTCATCCCGAGCCCGTCGCGGTTTCGCCCGCCACGGCCGGCACGCTGGTCGAGCTGCCGCTGAAGGTCATCGCCCCGCTCTTCGTCGCGCGGTTCCGCGCGAAGGAAGGCCAGAAGCGAGTGAAGGTCGGCGAGGACATTCCCGATGTGTTCGGCAACCGCTCGGCCGCGCCCAAGCCGGAGCCCGTGGCCCCGGTCGTCGAAGCGGTCGCCGCCCTCGTTGCGAAGCCCGAGCCCGTCCCCGCGCCGGAGCCGCCCGCGCCCGAACCCGTTCCGCTCGCCGCCCTGCAACCGCCGGTCGAGGAAGCCCCGCCCGCTCCGGTCGAACCCGCGCCGTTGCCGGTGCAGGAACCGATCCGGATGCCGAAGCTGACCCTGGCCGAGCCCCCGAAGGAAACGGTGCCGTTGCCGGTCGTCGCGCCGGAGCCGATCCCCGCTCCCGCCGCGTCCCGGCTGGGCGCGCTCTTCGGCCAGCCGCAGAAGGCCGAATGGACGCCGGGCGAGATCGTGCAGAAGGTCGCCGCGTTCCCCGGCGTCACCGGTGCCGTGATCGCGCTGCCCGAGGGCCTGCCCGTCGCCGCGCAGCTGCCGTCGAGCGTGAACGCCGACGCCTTCGCCGGCTTCATGCCGCAGATGTTCGCCCGCATCGCGCAATACACCCGCGAGCTGAAGTTCGGCGAGATCCACAAGCTCTCGCTCGAAGTGAACGGCGGCCACGTGACCGTCTTCCGCGCCGGGCGCGTCTATTTCGGCGTCATCGGCGAAGGGGCCACCTCCCCCGCCGCGCAGCTCGCGCTCGTCGCCACTGAACTCTCCAAACTCAATCCCTAAAGCCCCTCCGTATGGCCATCATCAACCAGGCAACCCGCGAACTTCAGGTCAAGATCGTCTATTACGGTCCCGCGAAGTGCGGCAAGACCACCAACCTCGAACAGGTCCACGCCAACGTGCAGAACGTGCAGGAGAAGGGGAAGCTCGTGTCCCTCGCCACCAGCTCCGACCGCACGCTCTTCTTCGACTTCCTCCCCATCGAGGCGATGGCGATCAAGGGCTTCAAGACCAAGTTCCAGCTCTACACCGTGCCCGGCCAGGTGATCTACAACACCACCCGCCAGCTCGTGCTGCGCGGCGTGGACGGCATCGTCTTCGTGGCGGATTCCCAATACGACAAGATGCAGGAGAACGTGGAGAGCTTCGCGAATTTGGAGGAGAATCTGAAGAGCCTCCGGCTGAATCTCGCCGATATCCCCTACGTGATCCAATACAACAAGCGGGACCTGCCCGGCGTCGCGCCCGTGGACTACATGGAGTTCCTCCTGAACAACCGCGACATCCAGGTCCCGTCCTTCGAGGCCAGCGCCTCTAGCTGCGAGGGCGTCTTCGAGACTCTGAACATGATCACCCGGTTGCTGCTGCACAAATTCATCAACGAGAGCCAGCGCCGCGCGGCCTAGGCCCTCATCCCACCGATCCCATGTTGAGCCTCCCACAGCTCATCGAAGAGGACATCGCGGTGCTCGACGCCGCCTTGGGTTCATTGCTCGTCAAATCCGAAGCGGTGGCCGTGCTCATCATCGACAAGGGCGGCCCCCTCATCATCCAGAAGGGAAACCACGACCAGATCGACACCACCACGATGGCCGCGCTCGCCGCCGGTTCCTTCTGTGCGAACCAGGCCATCGCCGGGCTCGTGGGCGAGAACGATTTCAGCAGCATCTACCAGCAGGGCCGCGAGCACAGCCTCCTGGTGATGAACGTGGACGACCAGCTCCTCCTCGTCGTCATCTTCAAGGCCGAACACAGCGTCGGCGCCATCAAGTATTTCGCCGCCGCCACCGTCGGCCTCGTGGCCGAACAGATCCGCAAGGCCCGCGAACGCGATCCCGACGAAGGCATCGACCTCGTGGAGCTGAACCTGGTGGACACCTCCGTGCTCTTCGCCCGCAAGGCCGGTTGAACCGCGGCAAGTCCGGTTTCCGCAGCCCGGTGGCTGCTCCGTTCCGCCTGCGGCGTTCCGCGCTCAGGCCCGCTTCCGGTTGTGGGCGTCGAGCCCGTATTTCTGTGCGGCCAACGCCTCGGCCCGTTCCAGAAACGCCTCGGACGGCGTGAACTCCTTGGCCGTCTCCCCAAAGAAGCTTTTCCCCGCGGCCAGCGCCGCCGCCTGCCACGCCGCGCGTTCCAGCCCGATGGGGGGCGGCTGCACGGAGCCCTGGATGAGCAGGCCGAACTTGTTCCGGCGCTGCGCCGCTCCGGCGATCTTGCGGCCGTGCCAGAGCAGGTCGTGTTTCTCCGCGCCGATGAAGCACTGGCCGGGAATCTCTTTCACGCAGCACGGCGACAGCGCCGTATCCACGCCCAGCCGCACGAATCCGAACCTCAGCCAATCGTGGATGCGCCGGTAGCTTTCCTCGGCGGAGAGCGCATACCAGAAATGGCCCGGCGGCACCGCCAGGCTGTAGGTCCAGTCCCGGTCGTGCGGCACGAACCCGCCGCCGGTGCAGCGCCGGATCAAGGGCCGCAATCCCGTCACCGCTTCCACCTCCGAGATGCGCTGCGAATAGCCGAAAGTTCCCGCCGGTTCGGTCCAGCCGTAGAACCGCAAAACGGGAGCGCCGTTGATCGCGGCGGATTCCAGCAACGCCTCGTCCACCGCCATGTTGCGCGCGGGCGCGCCCAGGGCCGTGTCGAAGTGGAGCCAACTTGAAGAAACGGAATCGGACATCGCGGTCACCCTAGAGGAATCAGCCCCGGTCGCGCAAAGCCCGCGCGATCCACTCGCATAAACCCACCCCTGACCCCTCCGAGGAGGGGAATAGTGGAACCGCGTCCGGCAATCGGATGGCGAAATGTTGTATCCTCTCCTCGGAGGGGTCAGGGGTGGGTTCCGTCCACCGTTCACTCAGCTACCACCGACGGACAAAGCGCCCTCAGCTCGCACCCCGCACAATCCGGGCTCCGAGCCGAGCACCGCCGCCGCCCGTGCCAGATCAACCAGTGGCTGAACTGCGCCCAGTCTTCCTGCGGCACGAGCTTCATCAACGCCTGCTCGATCTTCCCCGGATCGGTTTCCTTCGTCAGTCCGAGCCGTTGGCTCAGGCGGCCGACGTGCGTGTCCACCACGATGCCGACGTTGATCCCGAACGCGTTTCCAAGGACCACGTTCGCCGTCTTGCGGCCCACGCCATCCAGCGCGATCAATTCGTCCATCGTTCGAGGCACTTCGCCGCCGTGTCGTTCGATCAGCTTGCGGCAAGCGGCCTGGATGTTCTTGGCCTTGTTCCGATAGAGCCCGATGCGCCGGACATCCTGTTCCAGTTCCGCCAACGGCGCTTCCGCGTAGTCCCCGGCCGAACGATACTTTTTGAAGAGATCGGCCGTCACGATGTTGACCTGCTTGTCCGTGCACTGCGCGGAGAGGATCGTGGCGATCAGCAGCTCCAACGGGTTCGAGTGGTCCAGCTCGCAGTAGGCGTTGGGATAAGCCGCCTTCAGCCCGGCGATGATCCGGGCGGCGCGCTCCAGCTTGGCGGAATGGGCTTCTCGGGGCATGGCGTTCAATCGGCCATCGCGGCCAAACGTGGGAAGACAACCGGACGGTTCACGCGCGGATGTTTCAACGGCCCATCGGCTGGAGGCAACGCCCGTT
>CBFGQE010000181.1:0-6463 GCA_965650815.1 uncultured bacterium | reverse complement strand
GGCCTGCCATGAAATTGCCGACAACGGAAGCTCGCCTCGCCCTGAGGGAACGCCCCCAGGAGAGCCCCACGTTGGTGCAGCATTGCCACGACATCCTCTGGATGCACTGGTCCTGCCCCGCCGAGGCGGTCCAGGAAACCCTCCCCGCCGGGCTGCACGTCGATACCTTCAAGGGCCAGGCCTGGGTGGGTATCGTGCCGCAACGCTTCACCGGCCTGCGGCTGGGCTGGATGCCGCCGATCCCCTTCCTGTCCTCCGGCGTGGAGCTTCAGGTCCGCACCTACGTGTTCGACGACCAGGGTCGCCCCGGCATCTGGTTCTTCTCCGTGGACACCGCCAATTCCCTCGCGGTCAACGCCGGGCGCTCCCGGCTCAAGGCCAACTACCAGCCAGCGATCACCGAATTCCAGCGCATCGGCAAGAAGCTCACCTTCCTCGCCATCCGCAAGGGCGAGCAGCACCAGGAGAAGATCTTCTTCCGCATCCGCGACGAACTGCCCGCCCCCGCGCCGGATTCTCTGGAGACCTTCCTGACCGAGCGGCACCTGCTCTTCACCGCCAACCGGAAGCGCCAGCAGCTCTTTGCCTCGCAGATCCACCACGCGCCCTACGCCTTCGCGAAGCCCGATGTGGGCGATTGGCAGCAGGCTCCGTTGCGCTGGAACGGCTCCACCCCCTTCGCCAAACCGCCGACCCACGTGCTCTACTCGCCGGGCGCCAAGACCGAGTTCTTCCCGCTGAAACCGGTTTCCTGATCGGAAGACCAAAAACGAAACCGCCCGGCCGAATCGCTTCGACCGGGCGGTTTGCTTTTCCACAAGCCTACTTCTTCACGCGGATCTCCGCCGAGCGCCCGTGGGCGTCGAGGCCTTCGAGCTCGGCGAACTTCCGCACCGCCGGCAACGCCTTCTTCAACGCGCCCGCCGAGTATTCCACCACGCTGGTCCTGCGCTGGAACTGGTCCACCGTCAGGCCCGCGAACGACCGGCCCGCCCCGCCTGTCGGCAAGGTGTGGCTCGGTCCCGCCACATAATCGCCCAGCACCGTCGGCGACTGGTTCCCGAGGAAGATCGCGCCCGCCGTCGTGATCTGCTCGGACAGCTTGCGCGCCTGCTTCGTCATGATCTCGCAATGCTCCGGCGCGAGGCGGTTGGTCAGGGCGACGCCCTGCGCCAGGTCCTTCACCAGGATCAACCAGCCGTTGTTGGCCAGCGCCTTCTCGATGAATTCGCGCCGCGCCCGCTTGGGCAACTGCTTCGCCACTTCCTTCTCCACCGCCTTCAACAGCTTGGCCGAAGGCGTGAGGAACCAGACCCGTTCGTGGCCGGAGCCGTGTTCCGCCTGGGCCAACAGGTCCGCCGCGATGAAGGCCGGATCGGCCGAATCGTCCGCCAAGACCAGCACCTCGCTCGGCCCCGGCAGCAGATCGACGGCGACATGGCCGAAGAGCAGCCGCTTGGCCGCGACCACGTAGGCGTTGCCCGGCCCGAAAACTTTCTGCACCGGCCGGATCGTTTCGGTGCCTAGCGCCATCGCCGCGATGGCCTGCGCTCCGCCGATGCGATAGATCTCCGTCGCCCCGGCCGCGCGCACCGCGAAGAGCAGCGCGGGATTGATCCCGCCGTCCTTGCCGCACGGCGTGCAGACCACGATCTCACGGCAACCGGCCACCTTGGCCAATGTGATCGTCATCAGCGCGGTCGAGGCCAGCGGCGCGGTGCCGCCGGGAATGTAGAGCCCGACTCGTTGGAAGGCGTCGAACTTCTCGCCCACCGTCGCTCCGTGGCTGTTCATCATGGACCATGCCTTGCGCCGGCTGCGCTGGGCGAACTTGGCGATGTTCTTCGACGCATCGGCCACAGCCTTGCGGAAATCCTCATCGGCCTGGAGCGACGCCGCCATGAACTCCGCCGACGTCACGGCGAACTGTTCGGGCGACAGCGCCGCGCCGTCGAAGCGCTCGGTCAATTCCACCAGCGCCGCATCGCCGCGATCCCGCACCGCGTGGACGATGGCGCGCGTGCGTTCCTCGATCACGGGATCGAAGAGGCTGGAATCTCCCGCAAGGGCTTCGGCTTTCGCGGCGAACCCGGCGTCGGTGTGGCGCAGTGAATTCATCAGGCCGCAGACGCTAGCGCACACCGCCCCGCAGACAAGACGGAGATGGCCCCGAGCCAGTGCCCCATTGCCAGCCCTCGCGCGCTTTGGTCCTCTCGCCGCGTGCGCTCCCCCCGACTGTTCTTCGCCGCCCTGCTGGCCGCGATGGTCTCGTCCGCGGCCTTCACCGGATCGGCCCAGGGCACCAATGCCTCCGGCGCCTGGATTCGCCAGCTCGCCGAGACCGACGCCGCCCAGCGCGCCATCCCTTTCGGCCACGTGATCGAGTCCGTCACCGGCCGGCGCGTCCTGCCGTTCCAATCGACGAACTCGGTGGATGCCGCCGTTGCCCGTCAGCTCGGCCTCGCCTTCGACCGCGTGCTGGCCCGGATGAACGCCACCAACAGCCCGCTCCGCGCCTTGAAGCGCATCAACGAAGCCAGCCGCCATTTCGAGACCGCGCTGCGCGAGGAGATCGGCCGCGCCGACGGCCTGCGCTGTCGCGTGCCCGAGACCTCCGACGGCCGCGCCCAGCGCGCGGGTTATCCCGATCTCCGCATCATCCACGAACCCACCGGCCGCGTCTTCTACCTCGATCCCAAGCTGCTCGGTCCCGGCACGCGCGGCAGCTCGCTCCGCACCTTCTACTACGAGCCCCGCTTCGCCACGAGCAAGGTGCAGGACGACGCCGTGCATCTGCTCGTCGGCTTCGAGCACGACGGCGCCGAGGCCGGGCTATGGACCTTCGCCCGCTGGGAACTCGTGGACCTCTCCGCGTTGAACGTGGAGCTGAAGGCCGAGTTCAACGCCTCGAACCGCGAGCTCTACCGCGCCGAACACGTCGTCGGCCGCAGCACCGACCCCGGGGAAAAGAAAACGGGCGCTCCGTCGCCGGAACGCCCGTGAGTCGCGGAGAGAGCTTCCGTCCTTAGTGTTCCGCCAATACGGCAATATTGGTGAGTTCGAGCAAGCGACGCTTCGCCCGATAAGGCTCTCCACCGATGGTGCTGGCCAGCCACTCGATCTCTATTTCGACACTTTGACCGTGGCGCCCCGCCAGCAGCTCGCGATAGGTTGACCACTGTCGATTGCCGCGCGAGTCCATCACATGAACCTCCCAGATTTCTCCCCAGTCCTTGGCCAATCGGAGGGCCCGTCGTTCATCCTCGGATGAACCGGCGTCCGCCAGGACTCGGGTGAGATAGGAATACTTCAGAGGTTCGTAGATCAGGAAGTAGCCACAGAACAGCGCCATCGGCGTGACCCCCACCAAGACCAACTTGAGCGTGATGAGTCTGGGCAGGCGCATAAAGGCCTGGGCAGTCGGAATCTGATCCTACTTCTTCTTGAACAGATCCGACGCCGCCTTGGCCGCGTCCGAGCCCGCGCCCTGCGCGGCGGCCATCGCGGCCTGGATCTGCGCCTTGAGATCGTCCACCAGCTTGGTCTGTTCGGCGGACAGCTTCAGGTCCGACAGCCCCTTCAGCGACGTGAGGGCGTCCTGGAACTTCGCCTCCTTCAACAGCGTCTGCGCCTTGGCCACGGCCGCATTCACCTGGGTGGCGACCTCGCCGGCGGCCAGCTTGGCGGAATCCACCGCCTGCCCGGCGGCCTTCATCGCGGTTTCGATCTTCGCCTTCATCGCGCCCACCGTCTGCTGCTGCTCGGCGGAGAGCGTGAGCGAGGAAAGCCCGTTCAGGGAGCCGAGCGCGTCCTGGAACTTCGCCTGCCCCAGAAAGCTCTGGGCCTCGGCCAGCGCGGCATCGACCTTCTTGGTCACTTCGGCCGACACCTCGTTGACTGTCTTGGTCACGGCGGCGGCCGCGGAATCCACTACGCTCGCCCCGGCGTTCGTCGCGGGCGGGGTGGAAGGAGTGGAGCTGCCCGACTCGCCGCAGCCGACGAGCGTCGCGGCCACGAGGGAAAGGGCGGAGCAAAGGAGAGGGGTCGTTTTCATGGATTTTGGTGGCTCCAGGATTTCCGGAGCGCCCCCAGCCTATCCACGCAACCCCGGAGCGCAACAGCCGGGAAGCCTGGGGCCAGCCCTTCGCGGTCCCTGCGCCGCTTGCGTGAGATCCGGTCGGGGCCGGTGTTAGCTTCCCGGCACCGGCGTGGCCCGTCCGAGGGCTTTGACCAGGTCGGCGAATTTCTCCAGCGGCAGCGCCTCTGCGCGGATCGTCTTGGAGATCCCGCATTCGTCGAAGAGCGCGGCCCAGTCGTATTCGCGCCAGGCGTCGCGCAGCAGCTTGAGCATCATCTTCCGGCGCTGGGAAAACGCGTGCTTCACCAGCCGCGTGAAGCGCTTCAGCTCCTCGCCCGGCTCCACCAGCGGAACCTTTCTCCGGATCAGCGTGACGCAGGCGGAATCGACGTTCGGCACGGGGAAGAAACAGGCGGCGGGTATCTTGAAGAGTTCCTTGGGCTCGTAGCGGACCTGCACCAGCAGCGTCAGCTTGCCGTAGGCGTCGTCGTCCGCCTTGGCCATCAGCCGATGCGCCACTTCGAGCTGGAGCGTCGCGACCAGCCGCTCGGGGCAACCGGGCGATTGCGCCAGTTCCACCAGGATCGGCGAAGCGACGGAGTAGGGCAGGTTCGCCACCAGCTTCCAGTCCGACCAATCGCGCGGATGGTTCTCCAGCTCCTTCAAGGCGTCGGCGTGCAGCAGGCCGAGCTGGGGTTCGGGCGTCTCGGATTCGGTAGGTTCCGAGGCCGGAGCCGACGTGTCGTCGCCAGGAGCGGTGCCTTCCTGTAGCCCGAAGCGTTCGCGCAGGTATTCGACCAACCGGGCGTCCATCTCGATGGCCAGCACGTCCGCGCCCGCGTCCAGCAGCTTTTCCGTGAGCGGACCGAGCCCGGGGCCGATCTCCAGCACCTTGTCGCCCGACTTCACCTCGCCCGCCGCGACGATGCGCCGCAGCTGGTTGCCGTCGTGCAGGAAGTTTTGCCCCAGCGATTTCGTGAGCTGGATCTGGCGCTCGTCGAGCACCGCGCGCATGGCTTTGAGATTCATTTGTCGGGAAAGGCTTCGCTGGCCCGTTCAGGCGCGGAGCGGCGGCCATCCTACCGGCTCCGGGCGTCCCCACAAGCCAACCGTCCGGTCCGGGACAAATCCCTTGTGCCCCTTGGGCCGGCTGCTACAACCCCGCGCATGGATCCGCTCCTGAAACTGCTCCGCGACAACGCCTCCCTCTCCACCGCCCAGGTCGCCGCTCTGCTCGGCTCGAAGGAGTCGGAAGTGGCCGCCAAGATCAAGGACTACGAGGCCGACCAGGTCATCCTCGGCTACCGCACGCTCTTGAACGAGGAGAAGCTCGGCCTGGAGCAGGTGAAGGCCGTGATCGAGGTCCGCATCACGCCCGAGCGCGACGGCGGCTTCAACCGCATCGCCGAGCGCATCGCCAAATACTCCGAGGTCTCCTCCTGCTACCTGATGTCGGGCGGCTACGACCTGCTCGTGATCATCGAGGGGCGGAACCTCCGCGAGGTCGCCACCTTCGTCGCCGAGAAGCTGGCCACGATCAGCGGCGTCCTCTCCACCGCCACGCACTTCCTGCTGAAGCCCTACAAGGAAGCCGGCGTGCTCATGCACCGCGACGTGAACGAAGACCGGTTGGCCGTGTCGCCTTAGGCGAAGGGGCTCCGTGCGGAAACCACGGTTCGACATTCCGGCCCGTCTTCCGAGGCCGCTGGCCGGTGATGGCTGGAAAGATCCCCTTGGCCGGAACGATGCAGCCGGGAGCCGGCCAGGCTTCCAGCCTGACCCGAGGGGCGTGGAAACCCGAAGTGCCGCACTCGGTTCGGAAGCCCACCGTTGAGCGGCACTGCCCGGATGTCGGGGACAAGCCGGAAGCGTTGTCCCAAGTGGCCTCCGGGACGATCCGTTCGACGGCATGATCCCGGCTTGGTTCCGCAGCGTCCGCTCACGGACGGCCCGGCGAACTGTTCCGCTCGCCCAGAACCTCCACCAGATAGCGCAGCTCGATGTCCACATCGGCGTCGGCCGGGACGGTGTCGGCGATGGCGGCGCGGACATGGTCGCGGAAACGTTTCCGCAGGCGATGGATCGCCACCTTCACCGCGCTCTCCCGCAACCCGAGCTGGGCGGCGGCGGCGGTCTGGGACAAGGCGGCGGAATCGCCCGTGAGCCAGGGCTTCAGCGTGTCGAAGAGACCGCCCTTGCCTTCGGCGCGGAACTCCGTCTCCAGCGCGGTCGCGGCGTGGGCCACGAGGGTCAACGCCCATTCGCGGTCGAATTGTCGGTCCGTGGGCGTGGCGGTGGCATCGGCGGGTTCGGGTTTGGCCGGGTCTTCCTCGCCCGCCGTGGGCAAGGGCGTGTGGATGGCTTGGCCGCCGCGACGTTGGGCGC
>CBFGQE010000180.1:0-6519 GCA_965650815.1 uncultured bacterium | reverse complement strand
CAAAACGCGGCGCATCCGACCTTGTGCGGACGCTGCACGGTGGCGGTGACGTTGGGCTGAACGGGAAACTTCGGCGTTCGGAGTTCAGCGTTCAAAGTTCGGAGTTTCTGGAAACGCTGAACATTCAACGTCGAACTCTGAACTCTGAAGGAACCCACCCCTGACCCCTCCGAGGAGGGGTCAGGGGTGGGTTTTGGCCGAGGTCGTTTGACCGCCGAAATCTTCCCACGTGACGCCTCCGGTTCCCGGTTCCATGCTCCGCGCCGCTCATGGACATCCAGATCGCCGCCCTGTGTGACGCCGCCAACGACTATGGCGGCAAGCTCTGCGTCCTGGGCGCGTTCGACTCGCTCCTCACCGCACAGTTCCCCGCCCTCCATCCCCAATGCGCCATCGCCCTGCGCATCGTCTTCGAGAAGATGGAGGAGGGCTCCCACAAGCTGCGCATCGCGCTGGTGGACGACGACGGCCACGCGGTCATGCCTTCCATCGAGCTGCCGATCAAGGTCGCGGTGCCGGCCGATGCCACCTTTCTCTCGCAGAACATCATCGTGAGCATCCAGCAGCTGAAGTTCGAGCGCGCGGGCACCTACTCCATCGACCTCGCGATCGACGGCCGCCACGAGAAGAGCATCCCCCTTTCTGTGCGCCTGTTCGTCCCGCCCCAACCGCCGACGCCATGACCTTCGCCCGCCTCGCCCCGGAACAGCAGCAGGCCGCCTCGATCCTCCAGCGCAGCCTGGAGCGTGGTCGGCTGGGCCATGCGTATCTCTTCACCGGCGCGGTGATGGAGCCGCTGGAGCAGGTCGCCGCCGCGCTGGCCGCCACCTTGAACTGTCTCCAGCCCGTCCGTCGCGACACGGATGGCCCGGCGGTCGATGCCTGCGGGCGTTGCTCGGTGTGCTGCCGCATCGTTGATGGAAATTTCCCCGACCTCACTTGGGTTCGCCCGGAATCGAAGACCCGGATCATCGCCGTGGACCAGATCCGCGAACTGATCCAAACGGTGAACCTCAAGGCCACCGAGGCGCGCTTCAAGATCGGGGTCATCGCCGGGGCCGACCGGATGCAGGCCTCGGCGGCGAACGCGTTCCTCAAGACGCTGGAAGAGCCGCCGGCGGGATCGGTCCTGCTGCTGCTTTCCACGGAGCCGCATCGCTTGCTGGAGACCATCGTGTCGCGCTGCCTGCGGCTGAACATCGGGGGTGAACGGCGCTTGGACCCGGCGGAGATCGCGTGGCTGGAGGACTTCGCGCGCAAGGCGCAGCAGGAGGGCGGCGGGCTCTTCGGGCGCTATCAGCTTCTGGAGACGCTGACGCTGCGCCTCGGCGAAATGAAGGAGCAGATCGAGGAACGGCTGACCGCCGCGTCGCCGCTCCAGCGTTTCGACGACGCGGACAAAGGGCTGCGGGAGAAGTGGGAGGAAGAACTGGCCGCCGCCATCGAGGCGGAATATCGCGGGCGTCGCGCGGAAATGCTCGGACTGCTCCAGCGTTGGCTGCGCGACGTGTGGGTCCACACGCTGCCCATGACCGACCGCGATCTCCAGGTGCCGCCTCTGGCCGAGGCCAGCGCGGCGGTCGCGAAGCGGCTCACGCCGCAGAAGGCGCTGGAGAATCTCCAGGCCATCGAGACGCTCCAGCGCACGCTGTTCACCAACGTGCAGGAGGCATTGGCCTGCGAAGTGGGCTTCCTGCGGCTGCGGCTGGCGTGAAGTGGAGCGCGGGCGGTCACGTCCGCGAGGCCGCGCACCAAGCGGAAGAAGGTCCATCTTTGACGGTCATCGTCTTCACTGAACGGTGTTCGTCCAGCACGGCGGATCGGTCCTGCCTTGGATTCGGGCTGGACTCGCGGACGTGACCGTCCGCGCTCCTTTTTTGACTGCATCGTTCCGGCTTAGGCCAGCGCGCTGTAGGCCCGGTCCCCCGACCGGGCGTCGTCCTCTGGCCCGTGGCGCTGCTTCTGCCAATGGAATCCCCTCGGCAACCACTTGGCCTCGCCGGGTTCGGGAACCCGGCCTACAAGGCAACTTGACCGTCCGCGCTCCGGATTCTTCCGCTACTTCTCGCTCCGGATCGTTTCCGGGCCGCAGACGGCTTCATTGACGGAGAAGGGTTGGAGGATGCCTTGGCCGAGCATGAATTGCCGGTAGATCAACCAATAGGCGAACGGGATCGGGATCTCCACCTGAGGCACGTGCTGGTAGGAACCGAACCCGCAGGAGCTGGGGTTGGGATCGATGATGCCGGTGTCGTCGTTGTCCAAGTGATAGACGCGCGGTCCGTGCCAGTGGGCGTCGGCGCAGTTGTCCGGATAGGCGAGGCGGAACTGGAGCATGGGGTAGTTCTTGCCGTTCAGGACGAGGCAGCGGACGGGCACGTAGGGGTTGAGCTGGTCGTCGAGGAGGATGGGCGGATTGGCCAGCCGCAGCAGGTCGGGGATGATGATGGTCTGGACCGCGGCGAGGAAGACGGAGTTCTGGTAGAGGCGATAGACCAGCGGGTTGTTGGAGAACGTCGCCACCGCGCCGAGGAAGGCCGAGGTGTTCGGGTCCATGCTGGCCAGGAGCATGATGGACAGGGCCGAGCCCGTGACCGGGTCGAGCGTGGCGCTGGTGCCGAGGCGCCAGAGATCGTTCACGCGGGGATACAGCGTGCGGGCCACGCCGGGCGCGAGGTGGTAGTAGTCGGTCGTTCCGAAGGGCGCGGAGAGCAGGCTCTGGAGCTGCCAGAAGTAGAAAGGACTCAACGGGGGATCGGGCAGGCAGTCCTTGAAATAGCCGCCACCGAAGGGCGAGGTGAAGGTGTCGTCGATGGGATCGAAATCCACCAGCGTGGCGCTCCGCTCCAGCGTCACCGCGGCGTCGGGCACGTAGGAGAACGGGAGCTTGAACGTGTCGCGCCGGCCCAGCTCCGGCGGGAAGAAGAAGGGGGCGGTCCGCGCCGGGGTGACGGTGTAGGTGGGCGAGGCTTCGCCGCCGTCGGACAGGGCGTAGCGGACGTAGCCGCCGACCTTCAGCACCGTTTCCGTGCCGGGGATGTAGAAGTAGCCGTTGCCGAACGGATCGGTCGTGGCGGAAGCCTTCTCGGCCCAGGCGTTGTTTTCCCAAACGGAGACGCGGTAGTTCGTGTCGGGCGTGGCGGAGAAGCGGAGCGCCTGGTTGGCCGGAGTGATCGGGCCGGCGGCGGCGGCGTTGAGGCGGACCTCGTCGAAGGAATAGCCGAGGCGGAGCGGGTTGAACCGGCCCAGGCCGGCGTCGAGATACGCCTCGGTGTGCTGCTGGTAGCGGGTCGTGCTGCCGGAGAGATCGGTGAAGCCATAGGCCCATTTGCCGTCGTAGGAGATGCCCAGCCGCCAAACATCGGTGCGGCCCGATCCGAGCGATCCCTTGAGCGCGGTGCCGGTGGCGAAGCCGTCGTCGCCGCTGCCGGTGAACTGGTGGAGATCGCGCGTGGCGCGGTCGAGGATCACGCCGGTGCCGTCGAACGGGTTCCAGGCGAGATGCGCGCCGGCCAGGAACTTGTCCGAGCTGAAGAGCAGGCGCTTGGACGAAGCCTCCACGCGACCGTCGCTGTCCATGTCGTAGAAGCCGTAGCACTGGAAGGAGCTTCCGCCCGCCGCCGGCCCGCCCACGTAGAGCCTCCGGCCGTCGAACCCGCCGAGCGTGATGCCGTCGAGCTCCGGCAGGGTGAAGGTCTCCGTCTCGCGCGTGCCGTCGGACTTGCCGGAGATGCGCCAGAAGCGGTTGTCGAGGTCGAGCGTCGGCGTGGTGCCGGGATTGAGCACATCGGCGTAGCCGCCGAGATAGGTCGTGTAGGGGTGGGAGGTGCCGGGCTTGCGGACGGTGTCCACGAAGTAGCCGGCTTTCTTGAAGGGCTCGTTGTAACCGTTCAGCGAAGTCAGCTTGCCGGAAAGCGTGAGGCTCAAGGTGTCGCGGTAGTAGGAGCGGAGATCGATCTTCCATTCCTCGCGCGGCAGCAGTTCGCCGTGGATCAGGGCCAGCAGATCACGGGCGCGGGTGCGCTTGGCGTCGTCGGTCAACGTGGCGTCGTTGAGCAGGCGTCGGCCGATGCTGCGGGCGAAGCCGGTGCCGTTGGTCGGCAGGGTCAGATTCGAGGAAATGCCGGAGAGAACCGTCACCAGTTCCTGCAGCCGTTCGACGGAGTTCGATCCGGCGGCTATGGCGCGCAATTGGTTCGTGAGCGCCCAGGTGGCGTGCTCGGTGGCGTTCTGCGGCGGTTTCCACTCGTAGCCCGGGAGCGTCAGGTAGTCGCCCTGGTAGGCGAGGGAGAGGCCCAGCTTGAGGCCATCGGGATCGTGGAGCTGGATGCGCGTCTGGCCGGGGAGAGGCTGCGGTATCCAGTAGAAGTTGATCGCCTCCGTGCCGTAGCTGGGCGAGCCGTCGTCGCGCAGCTCCACCTCCATGCCGGGCAAACCGCCGAAGGCGAGGCCGACGCGCCGGTTGTTGAGCAGTTGGGCCAGGGCGTCGCCGGAACGCGCGTCGTCACGGGCGATGACCCCCACGGCCTCGATCATAGCGAGCGGGATGGCGTTGAACCGGTCGGTCACGATCTGGTCGGTCGGGAAGGCGTTGAACGGCGCGCGTTTCTTCAGCTCCGCCAGGCTGTTGCTCGGCAACGGCGTGGCGGGGATGGCGTTGAGCAGATGCTCCAGGAGGTCGCCGACCGGGCGGTCCAGCTCGGCCGCCGTGAGGGGCGTGACCGGGACGCTGGCGGTGTGGTCGCCCATGCGGCCGACGACGATGGTGGCGCGGAGGGAAGCGGCTGCTCCGAGAACGACGACCAGCAGCCCGGCGAACAAGGCGGACGTTTTCATGGCGCGGCGAAGGGAAGAGGGTGTGGGAACGACGCCAGTTTCTAGCGCAGCGCCCGTTTCGGAACAAGCCGCATGTCCGCGGCGCGGCACTGCGGGGCGAAATTAGCGGCCGGGTTCGGTTGACCGTGGCGCGCGCCGGAAGGCAGCATCCGCCCCCGACAACGCGGCGAGTGGCGCGAAGACGGCACCCGCACTACCGTCGCAAAAAAATCATGAAACAGTTCCTACCCCTCCTCACCGCTTGCCTCGCCCTCGTGGCGGTCGGCTGCAAGCCCGCCAAAACCCGCGTCCAGGTCGCCAACGAAGAGCAGATCCTCCTGCTCGGCAACGGCGGCGAACCCCAGGGGCTCGATCCCCACAAGGTCGAGGGCGTGATGGAACACCACGTCCTCATGGCGCTCTACGAGGGCCTGACCGGAGTCGATCCCAAGACGCTCAAGCCCACGCCCGGCCAGGCCGAGCGCTGGGAGATCTCGCCCGACAAGAAGACCTACACGTTCTTCATCCGCAAGGACGCCAACTGGTCCAACGGCGACCCCGTGACGGCCGACGATTTCGCCCAGTCCTTCGTCCGCATCCTCACCCCGTCCCTCGGCTCCCACTACGCCGAGATGCTCCACTGCATCAAGAACGCCAAGCCGTTCAACGCCGGCGAGCTGAAGGACCCCTCCCAGCTCGGCATCCGCGTGATCGACGCCAAGACGCTGGAGCTCACCCTGGAATGCCCCACGCCGTATCTCCTCAGCATGATGGGCCTGCACTACACCTGGTGGCCGGTCCACATGGCCACGATCAAGAAGTTCGGCGACCCCTACGCGCTGGACAACACCGCCTGGACCCGGCCGGAGAACTCCGTGGTCAACGGCCCCTTCGTCCTGACCGAATGGAAGCCGAACAACATCATCCGCGTCCGCCGCAACACCAATTATTGGGACAACGCCACGGTGAAGCTCAACGGCATCGACTTCTTCCCCATCGACAGCGCCGACAGCGAGGAGCGCTCCTTCCGCGCCGGCCAGCTCCACGCCACCGAGACCCTGCTGCCCACCAAGATCGCCGTCTACAAGAAGGAGAACCCCGGCGTCCTCCGCATCGATCCCTACCTGGCCAACTACTTCTACCGGCTGAACGTCACCGACCCCGTGCTGAAGGACAAACGCATCCGCCACGCCCTCAGCATGGCCCTCGACCGCCAGGCCATCGTAGACACCGTGACCCGTGGCGACCAGCGGCCCGCCTTTGCCCTCACCCCGCCCGACACGATGGGCTACACCTCCACGGCCCAGTTGAAGTTCGACGTCGAAGGGGCCAAGAAGCTCCTGGCCGAGGCCGGTTATCCGGACGGCAAGGGCCTTCCCCCCATTGAGATCCACTACAACACCCTGGAAACCCACAAGGCCGTGGCCGAAGCCGTGCAGCAGATGTGGCGCAAGAACCTCGGTGTCGAGGTCACGCTGCGGAACGAAGAGTGGAAAGTCTATATGGCCACCCAGAACCAGACCAACTACATGGTCAGCCGCGCCGGTTGGACGGGAGACTACGTCGATCCCAACACCTTCCTCAGCACCTTCCTCTCCTACGCCGGCAACAACCGCACCGGCTGGAACAATCCCGAGTATGACCGCCTCGTCGAAGCCGCCATGTGCATGGCCGACGAACAGGAACGCACCAAGACCCTCCAGG
>CBFGQE010000179.1:0-6521 GCA_965650815.1 uncultured bacterium | reverse complement strand
CGCTCAAGGGCTACTACACCCTGATGATGAACTCGAAGTTCGACTGGGTGCCGCGCATCGAGGCGGTCAACGTCCTCGGCCAGCCCGTGTCGGTGGACTACCAGGACGAGCGCAAGTTCGCCGCCGCCGCCGTCGCGGTGGCCCGCGCCGGACAGCAGGTCGTCGATCTCACCTGGCGCAAGGACTACCAGACCGTCTCCAAGGCGGGCTGGGAACACCTCGCCGAATCGCGCTCCAACCCGCAGCGCAAATACACCTCGCCCACGGCGACCAACGAAGTGACCCGCTACTGGGGTCTCGACCACTGGTCCACCCGCAGCGGCCAGGGCGCGTTCCTCAACTGGGTCGTCGGCAACGCCATGCTCCCGGAAGTGGACCCCGACCCGCTCCACGAGGGCATCCAGAAGATCGACCGCACCACGGTGCTGGAGCTGACCGAGCTCGCCACCCTGGCCACGGACATCCAGACCTCCCTGGACAACGCCGAGAGCGGCCTCTCGCCCCTGGGCGTGACCGAGAACGGCATCGCCTTCGACCTCAACCCGAACGCCGTCACCGGCACCGAGGGCGGCTCGCACTTCGAGCAGATCTACCAGCGCGCCAAGACCGCGCTGCAGAACGCCGTCGCCTCGTTCGACGACGCCAAGGACGTTACCCGTCTGATGCGCTCCGAACAGGACTCGCTGGCCGACCTCCAGGCCAAGATCGCGGACCAGGAATACGCCTTCAAGAACGCCCTCATCGAGCTCTACGGCTCCCCGTATCCCGATGATGTCGGCCCCGGCAAGACCTACCCGCAGGGCTACTCCGGCGCGGACCTGCTCCACTACATGTATGTCGATCTCACCGAGTTCGGCTACCAGGGCCGCGGCACCGCGAACGAGGCCCAGACCTTCAAGGTCGACATCCAGGACATGCCGGGCAACTGGCTGACCAAGATCTACAGCGACGTGGACTGGATCGTCCCGATCTCGGCCTACAACACGAACCACTACGTCACCTACGAGCTGGGCTCCCACGGCTTCTTCGGCAAGCCCGCCACCTGGGCCGGCAAGCGCCGCTCCCCGGGCAAGCTGCAGCAGGCCGCCTCCGAGCTCATCGCCGCCCACACCCGCCTGGAGGCGACGCTCAACGACGCCGTCGGAGCCAAGGAGGACCTCGACAAGGCCATCCAGCTCTTCAAGGCCAACGTCCAGACGCACGACGACATCCGGAAGCTGGAACGCGATCTCCTGATCGCCGAACAGACCCAGGCGTCCGTCGAGCTCTTCCTCGAGCTCGTCACCACCATCCTGGAACGGACCAAGGAGACGATCGAGATCACCGGCGAGGCCGCGCAGAAATCGCTGCCCACCTCGCTCATCGCCGGTCTCGCCGCCGGTGGCGACCTCACCGCCCCCGCCCGCGGCGCCCTCACCGCCGCCGGCCTCGTGGCCACGGAGGTCATCGACTGGGAGAAGATCGTGCAGTTCATCGCCGTCAGCGCGCTGGGCTTCGCCAACGACACCGCCACCCGCTGGACCGAGTTCGACGGCATCGCGCCGAAGGAATGGGAACAGGAGCTGCGCGGCGCCGTCGCCGACCTCGCCGGCTCGATGGGCGAACTCCAGGACACCTGGAAGACGATCAACGAACAGGCCCGCGCCTACGACGACGCCCAGCGGAAGTTCCGCGCGCTCGTCGCCGAGGGCGACCGCATCCAGGAACAGCGCGAGATCCTGCGCCGCCGTTCCGCCGCCATCGTCCAGGGCTACCGCACCCGCGACGCCGCCTTCCGCCTCTTCCGCAACGAGAAGCTGGAGCGCTACAAGACGCTCTTCGACCTCTCCGCCCGGTATGCGCTGCTCGCGGCCAACGCCTACGACTACGAGACCGGCCTGCTGGACTCCAGCGACGGCCGCGCCTTCCGCAAGCGCATCATCAACAGCCGCGCCCTGGGCGTCGTCCGCAACGGCGAACCGCTCTTCGGCGGCAGCAACACCGGCGACCCCGGCCTCTCCAGCACCCTGGCCGAGATGAAGGCGGATTGGGACGTGCTCAAGGGCCGTCTGGGCATCAACAACCCCGACGCCTACGGCACCACCGTCTCCCTCCGCACCGAGAAGCTGCGCATCCTGCCCACCTCGGACGGCGACACGAACTGGAAGGACATCCTCCAGAACGCCCGCGTCCGGAACCTGCTGGATGACGGCGACGTGCGCCGCTACGCGATGCAGATCAACAACGGCGACGGCCTGCCCGTCCCCGGCATCGTCCTGACCTTCAGCACCACGGTGGCGGATGGCCTGAACCTCTTCGGCCACCAGCTCGCCGCCGGCGACCACGCCTTCACCCCGAGCGCCTTCGCGACGAAGATCTTCGGCGTGGGCGTGGCCCTCGAAGGCTACAAGGGCATGGACAACCCGTCCGCCAACAGCACCGCCACCGGCTCCGGTTCGCCGAGCGATCCCGGCTCCTGGTTCATCGATCCGCAGGCGCTCTCCGCCACGCCCTACGTCTATCTCATCCCGGTGGGCGTGGACGCGATGCGCAGCCCGCCGCTGGGCGACTCCACCACGATCCGCACCTGGAACGTGGAGGACGTGGCCATCCCGCTGCCCTTCAACATCGGCGGCCAGGACCTGCAGGACGAGGAGTCCCTCATGTCCGCCGACACGCTCACGGAGCCGCTCTTCGTGCCGCGCAAACACCAGGCCTTCCGGCCCGTGTCCACCACCTCGGTGTTCAGCCCGAACCTCTACGGTTCGAGCGGATCGCTCCTGCGCACCCAGTTCACCAACAACCGCCTGGTCGGCCGCTCCGTCTGGAACAGCCAGTGGAAGCTCGTCATCCCCGGACGCACGTTGCTGAACGATCCGAACGAAGGCCTCGACCGCTTCATCCAGACGGTGAAGGACATCAAGCTGCACTTCGTGACCTACTCCTACTCCGGCAACTGAGCCCGCAAACCATGCGCTACTCCGGAGACAACGGCGCAGAACCCCTCGCCCGGCCTTCAGCCACCCTCTCCCCAGCCGATGGGGAGAGGGACGGGGCGAGGGGCCTCCCCGGTCTCCGGTCCCTTTTGCCGCAAACCAACGACGTTCCGCCCCGCACTGCCATGAACCCCATGAAACGCCTGTTCAACGCCCCGGCCCGCTGGCTGGCCGCGCTCGGACTCCTCGCCTCGGCCGGCTCCGCGCTGGCCTTCCCCCCGGCGCCCCACCACCTCTTCGAGGGCATGGTGCGCGACCAGCTCGGCGACCCCATCGTCGTCACCAATGCCGTCGTCGTCTTCGAGACCCTCGCCGGTTCCCAGGTGAAGACCGTGGCCACCCCGGGCCTCGCCCCGGGCGTCAACTACCGCCTCTCCGTCCCCATGGACTCCGGCCTCACCGCCGACAACTACCAGCCCACCGCCGCGCGGCCCACCGTCGCCTTCCGGTTCAAGGTCGTCATCGGTTCCACCACCTACCTGCCCATCGAGCTGAAGGGCTCCTACGCCGGTCTCGGCAAACCTTCCGAAACCACCCGGCTCGACCTCACCCTCGGCGTCGATGCCGATGGCGACGGCCTGCCCGACGCCTGGGAGCAGATGATGATGGACATGCTCGGCCTCTCCTCCCTCGGCGACGTCGATCCGAACGCCGACGACGACAAGGACGGCCTGAGCAATCTCCAGGAATATCTCGCGGGCACCTACGCCTTCGATCCCACGGACGGCTTCAGCCTCGCCATTGTCGGCGCGGGCCAGAAGGGTCCGATCATGGAGTTCCTCGCCATCCGCGGCCGCCACTACACCGTGCTGGAGTCCACCGATCTCCAGGCGTGGACCCCCGCGTCCTTCCGTCTGCCGGCCGAAGGAGCCGACTCCGCCTGGCGCGGCAGCCTCCGGGCCACCGACACCCGCAATCTCCGCATCGAGACCGAGATCGCCCCCGTGTCGGACGACCCGGACGCCCCGGCCCCGGCCCCGAAATTCTACAAGCTGCAGGTCCAATAGCCCGCCCCGCGCCATGAACGCCACGCCTGCCCAGCGTCTTCTGCGCCGCGCCCCTCTGCTCGCCCTCGTCGTGGTCGGCCTCGCCGCCCTCGTCGTGTGGATCGTCCGCACCGGGGATTCCCATCGGCCCGTCCGCTCCGTTCCGCACGACCTGCTCGTGCGGCGCGACGGCCTGTTCTTCGAGGCCGACGGCACGAACCTCTTCACCGGCTTCGTCACCGAGAACCACCCCACCGGCGAACCCAAGAGCCGCTCCGCCGTCGCCGAAGGCCGGCTCCACGGCCTCTCCGAAGGCTGGCACACCAACGGCGTGCGCCAGGTGGAGGAACATTTCGTCGCCGGGCTTTCCCACGGTCTCCGGACCAAGTGGCATCCCAGCGGCCAAAAGGCCTCCGAAGCCCCGATCGTCTCCGGACAGATCGAAGGCGTCTTCCGCCGCTGGCACGAAAACGGCGCGCTCGCCGAGGAGATCACGCTCGCCCGGGGCGTGCCCAACGGCCCCGCCCGTTCCTGGCATCCCGATGGCAGCCTCAAAGCCTCCGCCACGATGAAGGACGGCCAAGTGGTGCAGCAGAAGTTCTACGCCGCAGGCGAACAGCCCGCCGGGCAGGATCTGGCCGTCTCCAATTCCGCCACCCGATGAACGCTTTTCCCCGATCTTGGCTTCGCCGGTTCGGCGGCCCGCTGCTCCTCGGTGCGGTTGGGCTCCACGCTGTCACGGCGTTGGCCTCTGAACCCGCCGTCAACGCCACCGCCGGAGCCACCAGTTCCGCCGGTCCCTACACCGTCACCGATACGGTGGGCGAAGCGGTCGTCGGCCGCGCTTCCTCGGCGGCCTACGCGATCGACAGCGGGTTTCATCCCACGCTGAACCTTCCGCCGCTGACGGTGCAGGACGCGATGTTCGCCTCGGCCACCGGCGGCAAGATCCCGCTCGCCACGCTGCTGGCCAACGACCGCGATCCCGATCTCGAGCCCGTCACGCTCGTCTCCGCCGCAACCGTCTCCGGCGAAGGTGGAGTCGTCCGTTTGCAGGAAGGCTGGCTCTTCTACACCGCGCCCGCCGCGTGGAACGGCACCGACCTCGTCACCTACACCGTGGCCGATTCCGCCGGGAACCACGTCGCCGGAACGCTCGCGATCCAGTCCGGCACCGCCACCACGGCCGCGCCCCGCACCATCGTCCGCATCCAGTCGCTGCCCGATGGCCAACGCGGGCTGCGCTTCGTCGGCATCGCCGGTCGCAGCTACTCCATCCAGATGAAGAACGACCTCTCGGAACCGGCCTGGACGGAAGTCGCCGTCCGCACCGCCGCGCCGAACGGCCTCTTCGACTACACCGACACGGAAACGCCCTTGCCTCCGCAGCGCTATTATCGCGCGATGAGCCGCCAAGATCCATGAGCACCGTCCGTCCTTCCCTCTCCCCGCTCCCGCTCTGGCTGGTCGCGGGCACCGCCCTCGTCGCCGCTTCGGCCCGGGCCGATCTATTCAGCGCCACCAATTCCTGGACCGGCGCCGATCTCGTCATCCCCGACGGCCAGCCCGAGGGCGTGTCCGACACCATCGAAGTCACCCTGCCGGAAGGCCAATGGATCGAGCAGTTCAGCGTGACGCTCGACCTCGTCGGCATCGGCTCCGGCGGCTTCAACGGCGACCTCTACGTCACCCTTGTCCACGGCTCCGGCTACAGCGTCCTGCTCAACCGCGTGGGCCGCACCGCCGACGCTCCGTTCGGCTATTCCGACAGCGGCTTGTCCAGCGTGACCTTCTCCAGCGACGCACCGGGCGACATCCATCTCTACCGCGAATTCCTCTTCTCCAATCCGTCCACGCCGCTCGGCGGTCCGTTGACCGGCACCTGGCTGCCCGACGGCCGCGCGACCGATCCCGACTCCGTGCTCGGCACCGATCCCCGCACCGCCACGCTCGATTCCTTCCTCGGCGATTCACCCAACGGCGAATGGACCCTCTTCCTGGCCGACCTTTCCCCCGGAGGGGAAACCAAGCTCCAATCCTGGAGCATCGCCATCACCACCGCCGTGCCCGAACCCTCGTCCGCCGCCCTCGTCCTGCTCGGTGCCGCCGCCGTCTGGCGAAGCCGGAGACGCGGATAGAAGATCGGCTTCGAAGCCAGCACAGGATGGGCTCCGGGCTGGAAAACCCGGCCTCCGGACCGCGCCCGACAAATCGTCTGCGGAATCCCCTCAAGGCACCGTGACCGGCTGGCCGAGCTTCTTCGCCCACTCCATCGTGGCGACAAACTTCGGCGAAGCCTTCGGGTCTTCGTCCGCAAACTGGAGCAGGCCCCAGCTCCCCCACTTGCTCCATTGGCCCACGCTGGAGAAGTGGCACAGCAGATCCCCGCCTTGGGCCTCCCAGGCCGCGTAGTAGTTCCGGTAGATCCCCGCCATCCGGGGATGCGCGTTGGCCGCGTGGAGCAGCCGCGTGAGGCCGTCGTGGTTCTCGCCCCCGGCCACACCCACGAAATGCTGCCCGGCCTCGTAGCAGACCAGCCGCAGCCCGAATTCGTCGGCGA
>CBFGQE010000178.1:0-6551 GCA_965650815.1 uncultured bacterium | reverse complement strand
CAGAACGCGTCGGCGAGCGAGGAGATGGCCTCGACGGCGGAGGAGCTTTCCAGCCAGGCCGAACAGCTCCAGGCCAGCATCGCCTTCTTCAAGGTCTCCGCTGCGCCGGAGAAAAAGGCGGCTGCGGCTCCGAAGCCGGCTCCGCAGCGGAAGGTTGCTCCGGCGGTCGAAGCAGCCAAACCCGAAGCCTTCGCGTCCCGCTCCATCCGTCCCTCGGGCACGGTCATCGAGCTGGGCTCGAACAAGGCCGGCCAGGTGGACATCCACGACAAGGACTTCACCTCCTACTGAGAAGCGATCCACAACCCCACCCGCGCCATGGCCAAGATCCTCGTCATCGACGACTCCGTGTCCTTGCTGGAGCTGTTCAGCCACATGCTGACGGCGCTCGGCCATGAGGTCGTGGCGACCGCTTCGGCGCGGGAAGGGATCGAGATTCTGCGGGACCGTCCGTTCGACCTGCTGTTGACCGACATCTTCATGCCCGAGCAGGACGGGCTGGAGACCATCCAGCAGGCCCGTCGCCTCAAGCCCGGGGTCAAGATCATCGCCATGAGCTCCAAGACCGGCCCGATGGACATGCTCCCGGCCGCGAAGGCCTTCGGGGCCGCGCTCACCCTCCACAAGCCGTTTTCCGTGCCCGCGCTGAAGGAGGCCATCCTCCTGGTGCTCGGCGGGGAAACGGCGCCCGCGGCCCAACCGAAGGCAACCCGATGAACGAGACCGCTTCCACCGTTTCGCAGAAAGATCCGCTGCGCATGACGCCGGAGAGCTTCCAGCGCTTCGCCGCGTTCATCACCGGGGAGCTGGGGATCAAGATGTCGGAGAACAAGGTGCCGATGCTCCAGAGCCGCCTGATGCGGCGGCTGCGCCAGCTCGGCCTCGCGTCGCTGGAGGAATACCAGACGTATCTCTTCGAGTCGCCGAACGCCGAGGAGGAGCGCGTGCAGTTCATCGACGCGGTCACGACCAACAAGACGGACTTCTTCCGCGAGCCGCACCATTTCGACTATCTGGTGAAGACCGCGCTGCCCGCGCTGAAGCGCACGTATGGCGGCGGGCCGAGCTGGAAGTTCCGGCTCTGGTGCGCCGGGTGTTCCTCCGGCGAGGAGCCCTACACGCAGTCCATGGTGCTGGCGGAATACGCCCGGGACCACGACGGCTTCGACCACGAGATCCTGGCCACGGACATCTCGACGCGCGTGCTGGAGCACGCCCGGCTGGGCATCTACGACGAGTCGCGCGTCGATCCCGTGCCGCTCGCGCTGCGGCACAAATACCTGCTCCGCAGCAAGGACTCGGCGCGCGCCTTGGTGCGGGTCGTGGCCGACCTGCGCCGCAAGGTCAGCTTCCACCGGCTGAACTTCATGGACGACGACTACCGGGTGAAGGACCAGTTCGAGGTCATCTTCTTCCGGAACGTGATGATCTATTTCGACAAGCCGACGCAGGAGAAGGTCATCAACAAGCTCTGCCGCAATCTCCGGCCGGGCGGCTATCTCTTCGTCGGCCATTCCGAATCCCTCGCCGGCCTGCGCATCCCGGTGGAGAGCGTGGCGTCGGCCGTGTTCCGGAAACCGCTATGAGCACGGGGCAGCTGGAGCTGCCGCAGATCTACCTGAAACCGGGGGAGCTGCGGGTGGTGAAGGAACCCGGGATCGTGGTCACGGTGCTGGGCTCCTGCGTCGCGGTGACGTTCTTCAACGCCCGCCTGCGCGTCGCCGCCATCTGCCACGCCATGCTGCCGCGGCCGAAACACGGCGGCCCCGTCACGGAGCGCTTCAAGTATCTCTCCGAAGCCGTGCCCCACATGGCCGCGCAGTTCCGCCAGCTCGGCCTGTCGCCGCTGGAGGTGGACGTGAAGCTCTTCGGCGGCGGCAACGTCATCGGGAGCAAGGACGGCGACCATCCGGAGCGTTGGCTGGGGAACGTCAACGTCCGCACCGCCCGCGAGCTGCTCGCGGCCGAGGGCTTCGCCATCCGCGCGGCCAACGTCGGCGGCGACCGGGGACGCAAGATCCTCTTCGACACCGCCACCGGCGAGGTCCGCCACAAACATCTTCCCGCCCGTCACGAGAAGGACACCCCATGAGAGGAAACAAGATCCGCGTGCTCGTCGTGGACGACAGCGCCACTGTCCGCCAGACGCTCAAGGACATCCTGGAGAGCGATCCCGACATCGAGGTCATGGCCACCGCCGGCGATCCGTTCCTGGCCGTCGAGCGCATCCGCGACGAGACGCCCGACGTGATCACGCTCGACGTGGAGATGCCGCGCATGGACGGCATCACCTTCCTCCAGCGCATCATGAGCCAGCATCCCATCCCGGTGGTGATCTGCTCGACGCTCACGGAGAAGGGGTCGGAGACCGCGCTGGCCGCGTTGGAGAAGGGCGCGGTGGAGATCATCACCAAGCCCAAGCTCGGCACGAAACAGTTCTTCCAGGAGTCCGCCATCCAGATCTGCGACGTGGTGAAGTCCGCCGCGCGCGTGAAGCCACGTCCGCCCCGGCCGGCTCTCCAGGCCAAGCCCAAGCTCACCGCCGACGCCGTCCTCGCGAAGCCGCCGTCGCACGCCATGATCCAGACGACCGAGCAGGTCGTGGTGGTCGGCGCTTCGACCGGCGGGACCGAGGCGTTGCGCGAATTCCTCGAAGCCTTGCCGCAGGACGCGCCCGGCATCGTCGTGGTGCAGCACATGCCGGAGAAGTTCACCGCCAGCTTCGCCAACCGCCTGAACGAGCTTTGCCGCGTGACGGTGAAGGAAGCGGCCGACAACGATTCCGTGCTGCGCGGCCAAGTGCTGATCGCGCCGGGCAACCGCCACACGCTGCTCAAGCGCAGCGGCGCGCGTTACCACGTCGAAGTGCGCGACGGCCCGCTCGTGACGCGGCACCGGCCATCGGTGGACGTGCTCTTCCGCTCGGCCGCGCGCTACGCGGGCAAGAATGCCGTGGGCGTGATCATGACCGGCATGGGCGACGACGGCGCGCGCGGCATGTTGGAGATGAAGGACGCGGGCGCGACGACGATCGCGCAGGACGAAGCGAGCTGCGTCGTCTTCGGAATGCCCGCCGAGGCGATCAAGCTCGGCGGCGTGGACAAGGTGCTGCCGCTGGACCGCATCGCCGGTGAGGTGGTGCGGCTCTGTCGGTGAATGAGCCAACCCACCCCTGCCCCCTCCCTTGGAGGGGAACTGGCCAAATGACGAAGGCGCTCAATCGGCGCTTCGCATGGTCTCTTCGGACCGTTGAACTCTGTTCCCCTCCTGGGAGGGGTCAGGGGTGGGTTTTCCTCGAACTGAGACTTGCGCTCCCCCGTTTCCAAAACGTCACCGCCCGGCCCATGCGGGTGGCTTGACCCTGCGCGCGCGGCGTCGGACAAGATCGCGCCATGCCGTCCTCGCTCTACCGCATCGTCGATTCCCACCGCCTGAACCGCCGTTCGTTCGTCTTCGCCACCGCGTCGCTCGCCGCCGCCGCGCTGTGGTCGGGGCGGGCCTTCGGCGCGGTCGTGAAGTCGCCGAAGTTCTCCGCCTATCCCTTCCAGCTCGGCGTGGCCTCGGGCGATCCGGCCGACGACGGCTTCGTGCTCTGGACCCGGCTCGCGCCGAAACCCATCGAGGACGGGGGCATGGGCACGGACCCGGTCGAAGTCTCGTGGATGGTCTGCGAGGACGAGGCGATGTCCAAGGTGGTGAAGAAGGGAACCCGCGTGGCCACGCCCGATTGGGCGCACTCGGTCCACGTGGAGGTGGAGGGGCTGAAGCCTGACCGCTGGTATTGGTATCAGTTCAAGGCCGGCAACGAGACCAGCCCCAAGGGCCGCACCCGCACCATGCCCGCGGCAAAGACGCTGCCCGAGCGGTTGAAGTTCGCCTTCGCCTCCTGCCAGCACTACGAGACCGGCTACTACACCGCCTATGAACACATGGTCCGCGACGGGCTCGATCTCGTCTGCCATCTCGGCGACTACATCTACGAGGGCGGCATCGGGAAGGGCGAGGGCCGCGTCCGCCAGCACAACAGCAAGGAGATATTCACCCTGGCCGACTACCGCAACCGCCACGCGCTCTACAAGACCGACAACGCCCTCCAGGCCATGCACGCCGCCGCGCCCTGGCTGGTGACGTGGGACGACCACGAGTTCGACAACAACTGCGCGGACCTGATCCCCGAGGAGAAGTCGAACAACGCCGTCCCTTTCCGCCAGCGCCGCGCCGACGCCTACAAGGCCTACTACGAACACATGCCGCTGCGCCGCGCCTCGCTGCCGCAGGGGCCGGACATGCAGCTCTACCGCAAGGTGCAGTTTGGCCGTCTCGCCGAGTTCTTCGTGCTCGATACGCGCCAATACCGCACCGACCAGCCCTGCGGCGACGGCCGCAAGTGGCCGTGCGACGAGGCGATGAACCCCGAAGCCACGATGCTCGGAAAGGCCCAGCGCGATTGGCTGTTCAAGGGACTGGAGAAGTCTTCCGCCGGTTGGAACGTCCTCGCCCAGCAGATCATGATGGCCCGCGTGGACCGCGTGGCGGGCGCGGAGGAGGGCTACAGCATGGACCAATGGCCGGGCTACGAGATGGAGCGCCGCCGTGTCCTGCGGCACTTCGCCGAGAAGAAGATCAAGAACCCCGTCGTGCTCACCGGCGACATCCACAACCACTGGGCCAACGAACTGGTGACGAACTTCGACCGCCACGATGCCCCGCCCGTGGCCACCGAGTTCGTCGGCACCTCCATTTCCTCCGGCGGCGACGGCGTGGACGCGCCCAAGAGCTTGCCGGAGCTGTTGTCGGAGAACCCGTGGGTGAAGTTCCACAACAACCAGCGCGGCTACGTCCGTTGTGAGGTCACGCCCGGGCAGTGGAAGACGGACTTCCAGGTGGTGGACTTCGTGACCAAGAAAGACTCCCCGGCCCGAACCCGCGCGTCGTTCGTGGTCGAGTCCGGGCGGGCGGTGTTGAACAAGGCGTAGAGCGTCCGGGGAGCGCGGGTGATTACTGGAATCCGGGATCAGGAATCCGGCATCCGAACACGGATGCGACCGTCCGCGCTGCTGCCATCCTTCACCCTTCGATCTGCCGCACGCGGTTGGTGTGACGGCCGCCGGTGAACTCCGTGGCCAGCCAGATCCGCACGATCTCCAGCGCCAGTTCCTCGGAGACGGTGCGTTGACCGAGGGCGAGGACGTTGGCGTCGTTGTGTTCGCGGCCCCAACGGGCGGTGTCGTGGCTCCAGCAGAGGGTGCAGCGGACGCCGCGCACCTTGTTCGCCACGATGGCTTCGCCGTTGCCGGAACCGCCGAGAACGATCCCGCGTTCATACTCGCCGCGCGCCACGGCTTCGGCCGCCGGACGGATGAAGACCGGGTAGTCCACGGAGGCATCGCTGTCTGTGCCGAAGTCGCGGACCTCGTGGCCGAGGCTCAGGAGCAGCGACTTGATCTTTTCCTTGTAGGCGTAGCCGGCGTGGTCGGAGGCGAGGGCGATTTTCATTCGAGCGAGCGGGTTGAGGCGGTTGTCCTAAGGTCTTTGGCCCGGAGCGCGAAGATGCCTTTCCGGTAACGGAAAACCAGCAGTCCCACGACGCCGACACCACCCAAAACCCAGGGCGTGGCCGAACGGACTTCGCGCCAAAAGATTCTCCGCTCGAAATCGGCGAAAGTGGGCGCGAGCCGGGCATGGGAATAGCCATAGTCCCGGGCTAGCTTGAGAAGCTCGACGGCCGCTTCCAGCGAATGGGTTCCTGCTTCCAGCATGGCCAAATCGAACAACAGACCTGCAACCGGTGCATCGGGAGGTTTCACGAACTGGAGACGTTCGCTGAGCTGGTGGAGAATCGCATGCTGAACCGAATGCCAGTCGAGGCCCTTCTCGTTCGTCTGCAACTCTTCGGGAAGCGCTTTGTGGGGATGACCCGGATCGAGATCCAGAACCGTATGGTTGTCGAAGTAGTCCGGTTCGGTTTCTTGCCGGATCTTGGCTTCGAGGATGCGCACGTGCAGCCACTCGGTTCCTTCATGGGAATCGGGATTTCGGCGAAGTCCCTCGTTGATCCACTTCAGCGCTTCGGCGTTGTTGCCGGCCAGCTCGTGGGCGGTTCCCAGATTGGCGGCTACGTAGTATTCGCCGGGACGTTCCTTCTCCAGTGCCTGAAGGCGAAGAACGGCTTCATCCGCCCTTCCCAGATACATCAGCGCGACGGCGTAGTCGCTGCGGGCATTGAAGTCGGTGGCGTTGCGCAGCTCCGCCTCCATCCGCTCGCCTTCGGGTCGCAGGTTGGTAGTGAGAGCTTTCCTCAGTTCTCGGAGACCAGCACTCCCCCTGCTTAACGTAATGGCGCTTCCGTCCAAGGCGGTGTGGGTGACGTTCACGCAGGCCGCGACCGATAGCCCAGTGGCCAGCAGGAGCAGCGCGATGGAAGGAACTCTCATGGCGACGGGATCGTTCCAGCAGGGCCAGAAAAAGAAAACTGCGGAATGGGGCGCACAGGAGGCTTCCCCGCTTTCGGGCACCAACGCGCCGCTTGCCGCGCCGCGTGGTCGCTGCCT
>CBFGQE010000177.1:0-6570 GCA_965650815.1 uncultured bacterium | reverse complement strand
CCCATGCTCGACGGCGAGAGATCGACGAAGTGAACGACCTCCGGGCGCTGGCAGTCGCCGGTGGAGTCGAAGTCGCCGACGACGAGATCCGTGCGTTTAAGGCCGCGCTGGAAGCCAAGGGCAAGGAACTGGACGCCACGTTGGGTCCGCTGTCCGACGTGCCGCCGGAAGACAAGGCGGCGGCGGAGGCATACATCCTGTCGGAGATGGAGAAGGTGGCGACGGCCGCGTTCGGCTCCCGGGGCCGCGTCATCGTGGAGCAGATGAAGAAGCGGATCGAAGCGGACAAGAAGTGATGCCGTGGCGGCACCATCGCTACGGAGCCTCCCGCCTGAGAGCCGTCTCGTGGGACACGAACACCGCGCTCGCTGGGCGAGACCGACCGGAAATTTGCGGTGGCGGCGGATCCCGGTAGCTTGGCACCTTCGCGTGACCAACATGACTGCCCGACGTATCGCCACGGCTTGCGCCGCTTCTCTTCTCCTGATCATGGCCGGTTGCGGCAAGAAGCCGGCGGGCGCCACGTCCGGTGGCGGGGCTCCGGGCGGGTTCGCCACCCAGGTGGTCGCCGTGCCCACGCGCAGCATCCCCCTCTCCGAATCCATCTCGCTCGTCGGTTCCATCGCGCCCAACGAGATCATCGACGTTCGCGCGGAAGTGGACGGATTGCTCACAGAGATCAACTTCGCCGAGGGGCAGCGCGTGGAGAAAGGGCAGCTGCTGGTGGCGCTGGACGCCTCCAAGTTCCAGGCGCAGCTCGCGGAGAGCGAGGCGAACCTGAAGCTGGCGCAGACATCCTTCGACCGCACGAAGCAGCTCCTGGCCGACAACCTGATCTCGCAGCAGGAATTCGACACCGCTTCGGCCACCTTCGCCGCGAACCAGGCCGCCGTGGAGCTGCGTCGCCGCGAGATGAAGGACACGCGGATCGTCGCGCCGTTCGCGGGGATCGCCGGGGCCCGGCTGGTCAGCGCCGGGCAGGTGATCACCAAGTCGTCGCAGCTCACCACGCTGGTGGACCTGGACACGGTGAAGGTGGAGGTGAACGTGCCGGAGCGGTATCTCAAGCAGGTGAAGATCGGGCAGAAGGTGGCCTTCAACGTCGCCGCCTATCCCGGCGAAAAGTTCACCGGCGAGATCTACTTCATCGCCCCGCAGCTCGACACTTCGACCCGCACGGCGCTCGTGAAGGCGCGCATCGCCAATCCCGACACGAAGCTGCGCGGGGGCATGTTCGCGGGGCTCGACCTGACGCTGCAGCTCCGCGAGTCGGCGCTGGTCATCCCCGAGCCGGCCATCGTGAACAACGGCGACGCCACGATGGTCTTCGCCATCACCCCGACCAACACCGCCGTGATGAAACCGGTCAGCATCGGGCTGCGGATCGCGGGCAAGGCCGAGGTGGTGAAGGGCTTGGCCGAGGGCGAAATGGTGGTCGTGGAAGGCGTGCAGAAGCTCCGGCCGGGCGCACCGGTGAGGCTGGCGTCCGAGGAGTCGGCCGCGCCTTACTTGAAGTAGCAGGGGAGCGGGAGAGGCGGGGGGCAGGGGTGATACGCAGACCAGCCAGAAGACGATGAACGAGCACGACGAACACGATGATTGTTTGCACGACGGACCTGCGAAGCGCGGGCCGGTGACGCATCATTGGGAGCTGGACGTGTATCGGTTGGCGATGGGCTTGGCGTCTGAAGTGTTCGCCGAAACCAAATCGTGGCCTGCGGAAGAACGCTTTTCCCTCACGGACCAGATCCGTCGTTCTTCCCGTTCCGTCACCGGCCAGATCGCTGAAGGTTGGCGCAAACGACGTTATCGTCTGGCCTTCATCAGCAAACTCAACGATGCCGAGGGTGAGGCCGCCGAGACCCAGAGCTGGATCGAACACGCCGTGCGTTGCAGCTATTTGAACCGGGAGCGCGGCACGGCTCTCCACAACGGCTACAACGACGTCTTGGGCAAGCTCGTCGTCATGCAAAACAACCCCGAACCCTGGCTGCTCCCCGCGCGCGACGCCTAGCTCCGGCCGCTCCCCGGCACCCCAGCCCCCTTTCACCCCTGCTTTAGAATGTTCCTCTCCAAAGTCTCCATCCAGCGGCCGATCCTCGCGACGATGCTGAATCTCGCGCTGGTGCTCTTCGGCCTCATCGCCCTCACGCGGCTCCCGGTGCGCGAACTGCCGGACATCGATCCGCCGATCATCAGCGTCAGCACCGTCTATCCGGGCGCGAACGCCCAGGTCGTCGAGACCGAGGTGTCCGAACGGTTGGAAGAGGCGATCAACAACATCGAGGGCATCAAGACCCTCAAGTCCGAGAGCCGCGAAGGCGTCAGCAACATCTCCATCGAGTTCGACCTGTCCCGCGACATCGACATCGCCGCGCAGGATGTGCGCGACCGCGTCTCCCGCGTGCGCGGCGCGTTGCCCGAAGACATCCTCGAACCCATCGTCTCCAAGCAGGATTCCGACGCCCAGCCCATCATCTGGATCGCGCTGAACAGCGACCGTTATTCCCCGTTGGAACTGACCACGCTGGCCGAACGGCAGATCAAGCCGCGTTTCCAGGGTGTGGCCGGCGTCTCCTCGATCACCGTCGGCGGCGAAAAACGCTTCGCCATGCGGCTGTGGCTGGATTCCGAGAAGATGGCGGCGCGGGGCGTGACCGTGCTGGACGTGCAGACGGCGCTGCGCCAGCAGAACGTGGAGCTGCCCAGCGGCCGAGTGGAGAACCTCGACCGAGAGATGACCATCCAGACGCGCGGCGAGCTGAAGACGGCGGACGAGTTCAACGAGCTGATCGTCCGCCGCGAGGGCAACACGCTGGTGAAGCTGCGCGACATCGGCAAGGCGGAGGATGGCGTGGAGGACTACCGCACCACCGCCCGGGCGAAGGGCAAGCCCTGCATCTTCCTCGGCATCGTGAAGCAGGCCAAGGCCAACACCGTCTCCGTGGCGCACGCGATCAAGGACGAGATGGAAGCCATCCGCCCGAGCCTGCCCGAGGGCTGCAACATCTGGGTCGGGTTCGACAGCAGCATCTTCGTGGAAAAGTCGATCAACGAGGTCTGGGAGACGCTCGCCATCGCCTTCGGCCTCGTCGTGCTCATCATCTTCGTCTTTTTGCGGAGCTTCCGCGCCACGATCATCCCGGCGGTCGCCATTCCGGTGTCCATCGTCGGCACCTTCGCGCTGCTCTATGCCTTCGGCTACTCGATCAACATCCTGACGATGCTGGCGCTGGTGCTGGCCATCGGCGTGGTGGTGGACGACGCGATCGTGGTGCTGGAGGCCGTCTATCGGCACATCGAGGAGGGGATGCCGCCGATCAAGGCGGCCTTCAAGGCGATGGAGGAGATCAGCACGGCCATCGTCTCGATCACCATCGCGCTGGTGGCGGTGTTCCTGCCGCTGGCGTTCCAGACCAGCACCACGGGACGGCTCTTCATCGAGTTCGCCGTGGCCGTGGCGGGTTCGGTGGTGATTTCGGCCTTCGTGGCGCTGACGCTGACTCCGGCGATGGCGGGCCGGATGTTGAAACCGGTCCACAACGACAAGCCGCGCGGGCTCTTCGCCTTGTTCGAGAACGTCCTCGGCTGGACCACGCGGCACTACGTTTCGGCCCTGCGCTGGTCGTTGCGCCACCGTTTCGTGGCCATGCTCGCGACGGCGGGAACGGTCGTGCTGCTGGTTTTCGCCTACCGTGGGCTGGAGCAGGACTTCCTGCCGATGGAGGACAAGGGCCGCATGTTCGGCCTGGTCATCACGCCCAACGGCTCCACCAGCGAATACACCGACCGCCAGCTCAAGAAGGCCGAGGCCATCATCGCGGCCGTGCCGGAGGTGGACAGCTACGGCGCCATCGTCGCGCCGGGCTTCAACGGTCCGGGCCAGGCCAGCTTCGGCATCGTCTTCGTCACCTTCACTGACCGCAGCCTGCGGGACCGCTCCGTGCAGGAGATCGTCAACGGCCCCGGCGGCATCGCCCAGCGGATGTTCGCGGAGGTGGAAGGCGCGCTCGGCGTGGCCAACCTGCCCAAGGCCATCGAGACCAGCTTCAACAGCTCGCCTTTCGAGCTCGTCCTCCAGAACCAGGATCTCGAAGCGCTGGGCAAGACCGCCAACGACTTCGCCAACCGCCTGCGCGGACTGACCAACAGCGCGGGCCAACCGCTGTTGAGCAACGTCCGCGTCAGCTACGAGGTGAACAAGCCCGAGCTGCGCGTGGACATCGACCGCAGCCGCGCCGCCGCGCTCGGCGTGAGCATCGAGGACATCTCGCGCACCATGCAGATCCTCTTCGGCGGGCTCGACCTCAGCCGCATCAAGGTCGATGGCAAGGAATACGACGTCATTGCCCAGCTCGAACGCGCTTCGCGCCTCACCCCGTCCGATCTGGACCGGGTCTTCGTCCGCAGCACCAGCGGCGAGCTGATCCAGCTCAGCGCGGTCGTGACCCGCAGCGAAGGCGGCGCGCCCAATGCCATCAACCACTACGGCCGCTTGCGCTCCGCCAGCATCACCGCGTCGGTTGGTGCCGTGCCCATCGGCACCGTGGTCAAGACGGTCGAACCCATCGTGGCGAGCGAGCTGCCGCCGGGCTTCCTCTACGCCTGGGAAGGCGACGCCAAGAGCCTGGCCGACACGTCGGGCGAGATCTGGTGGGTGCTCGGCCTGGCGCTGATCATCGTCTATATGACGCTGGCCGCGCAGTTCGAGAGCCTGGTGCATCCCTTCACCGTCATCCTCGCGGTGCCGCTCGCGGCCGTCGGCGCGTTCGGCGCGCTCTGGCTGTTGAACACGGGCGGACAAGTGGGCCTCTATCCGGCGATCCCCGCGATGAACATCAACCTCTTCTCCCAGATCGGCCTCATCCTGTTGATCGGTCTGGTGACGAAGAACTCCATCCTGCTGGTGGAGTTCGCCAACCAGCAGAAAGAGCTGGGCCTGGACTCCCACCGGGCGATGGAAGACGCCGGCCGCGTGCGTTTGCGGCCGATCCTGATGACCGCCTTCTCCACCATCGCGGGCATCCTGCCCATCGCCATCGGCTTCGGCGCGGGCGCGGAAAGCCGTCGCCCGATGGGCATCGCAGTCGTCGGTGGGATGCTGACCAGCACGTTCCTCACGCTGTTCGTCATCCCGGTCGTCTATACGTTGCTCGACGATCTGCGCGGACGGGTCACGGCCAAGAAGCCGGAGGAAGCGGCTCCCGAAGCGGTGGCGACGGAGACGTGAAGGTGCGCCGAAGAGATCGGCGGAACCCACCCCTGACCCCTCCCAGGAGGGGAACTCGCGCAGCCCCGGAGAACGGTCTTGCCGGTTTGACGAATCCCCTCCTGGGAGGGGCTGGGGTGGGTTCCGTGCCTGTTCTTGAGGCGACCACTTTGGAGATCGGGATGAAAAGCAGGATCGAGATGAGAAGGGCGTGGCGCGTTCGCCGTATTGCCAAGCCCCCGGTCCGGTCGGCAGATTGGATGCGTTGTCGGGATGTTATGAGTTTTGATGCCGCCAGTCATGCCGCGAGCAGCGGATTGCCGCAGAAGTTCGGGCCCTATTACCTGCAGGAGCTGATCAATACGGGAGGTTTGGCCGAGATCTGGGTGGCGACCGGCAGCGATGGTCGCACCTTCGCGATCCGCCGGTTGCTGGAGGAGTTTCGCTCGGGCTTCGGCAACCGTGGCGCGCGCGCGCGCTTCGACAGCGGCTGCGACGTCCACAAGGCCGTCCACCACCACGAGCTGATCATCGGCTATCACGACCACGGCAAGATCGATGGCGCGCCGTATTGCCTGATGGAGTTCGTCGAGTCCTCGAATCTCAAGCTGCTGCTGGCCCGTCAGGACCCGGTGCTGGCCGAGTTCGTCGCGAACATCCTGATCGACATGGCCATCGCGCTCGATCACATGCACGACTGCGGCTACATGCACCTGGACTTCAAGCCGGAGAACGTCCTCGTCTCCCGCAACGGCAACGTGAAGCTCTGTGACTTCGACCTGTCCCAGCCCAAGCCCGACAAGCCGAAGAAGTCTTCGGGCCTGGCCGGAACGCCGCTCTACATGGCGCCGGAACAATTGCGGCAGGACCCGTTCGACCATCGTGTGGATATCTTCGCCTTCGGGGTTTCGGCCTACGAGGTGTTGACCGGCGAGAAGCCCTTTCCCGGCGAATCGCCCGAGGACATCCAGTCCGCGCACGAATCGGGGCTGATGGTGCCGCTGCGGGAATTGAACCCGGATGCGCCCGCCGGGCTGGAGGCGATCATCCACAAGTGCCTCGCGATCGATCCCGACGACCGCTACCCGTTCATGAGCGTGGTGGTGCGGGATCTCCAGCGGGAGCTCTACGTGGACACGCCGTAGCTGGAAGGGTGCCGCGGAGAATCCACCTCACGCCAAGGTCGCAAAGAGCGCGAAGGGAATGCTCTTTGGGTAGCCATAAGAACGAAGCTGCCGCACCAAAGCGGTGTCGAGCCACCGCACTCCAAAGAGACTCCCCCGGTCCAAGCCCTCGGCCTTTGCGGTCTTTGCGACCTTGGCGTGAGGCTTCTCGGGAACCACTCGTCCGGAAGGCTGTGA
>CBFGQE010000176.1:0-6572 GCA_965650815.1 uncultured bacterium | reverse complement strand
ACCCGTGCGCCCCGGGGATCGGGATCGACGTAGGCCGTGGCCGCCGGCACGCGCAGCGTGGCGGGTTCGGCCGCGATCAACGGATGGAGCAGGGGAAACAGGGCGGTCAAAGCCGCCAACGAACGGGTCAAGGGCATCATGGGAGAACGGGCTGGTTGCGCGAAAGCTGGAGCGGTCCGGAACGGATTGGAACGGAGAATCTCAACGGCCGTTGGTGGTGGCCGGGCTGCACCAGAGGCGGTTCTTCTGCGCGTTGTTCTGCTCTTCGCGAAACACGTCGTAGCGGAGGAATTCCACGTGGCCGCCAAAGCCAAGCATGACGCCGCCCTTTTTGCCGTGGCGTTTGCCGAGGTCCTGGTCGCCGGAAGGATAGGCGGAGGCGTCGCGGTAGGTGGTGGAGGATTTTTCGTCCGGTTCCCAGGACATGAAGGCGTCGGGCCGGAAGTCGGAGAGCTTGTAGGCCGTCAGCCGCGTGGTGCTATAGCCGACGATCGCGCCGTTCTGGATGTAGGTGGACATCTTGTTTCTGCGGGACTTGAACTCGGCGGTGTCCGTGCGATCCAACGGGCAGCGGTAAACCTCCATCTTCTTGAGGAAGTTCCAGTAGAGCCCGGTCTCGTAGGCCCGGGTCGGGTTGACGCTGTAGGGGGCAACGGCGAGGTCGGGAGCCAAACCGTCGGGTGACGCGGTGGCGTCGTAGAGCCAGCCTTTGGCGGAAGGCGGGTTCCAGTTCGGGTGCGCCATCACGTCGTTGTTGTCGGTCGCATACATGTGGGAGGCGAGGCCGAGCTGTTTGTTGTTGTTGATGCAGGCGGTGCGCTGGGCGTGCTCCTTCGCGCGGGCCAGCGCGGGCAGCAGCATGGCGGCGAGGATCGCGATGATGGCGATGACGACGAGCAGCTCGATCAGCGTGAAGCCGCGCCGGGCACTCGGCGCAACAGCGGCGGATGAAAGGCGAAGAGGGTTCATCTCGGACATGGGCGGGTTTGGTGGAATCGTTTTTGGGCGGCGGAATCCGATCCGTTCAACGGGCCCGGACCGGTTCCAGACTTTCCGGCGTGTATAGGTGCGGGCGGCGCTCCGGGTGAATACGCAATAAGGGTGAGGCCGCTCGCGGAGCCCGGAAAACGCCTTGTTTCAAGGGGTCCCCGTCATCCGGTCCCCCTAATGTGGTATGGTGCCGCAAGCCGCTCGCTGGATGATGACATGCGCAGTGGCACGTTCCTGTCGTAACCCCACCCGCGTTGCGCCCCGTCCAGCCAGGCGCACCCGCGCCACCGGCCAGACTTCCTCCTCCCGGGATGGATTCCCGACGCCTCCCTTCGCCCCGTGAAGAGAGCCGGAACCCCGCCGCCGCATCCGTCGCACCGCCTCCTCCGATCCCAAAACCATGAAAAGAACACCACCCAGAAGCAGCCTGTTCCGGCCCGCGGCCCTTGCCTTGCCCGTGGCCGCGCTGATGCTCGGCTCGGCGCACGCCGCCACCACCGTCGGCCTGAACTTCCAGGTCGATTTCGGCGAATCGACCTACACCGGAAAGCCCGTCACGGCCGATGCCTTCGGCGTGCCGCTGGCCAACTGGTTCAACCTCGCCCTGATGCCCGACGCGGTCTCCACGAACCAGACCGTCGTCCTGCCCGGCGGTGGCTCGCTCACCGTCTCCTGGCGCGCGGCCAACGCCTGGTATAGCGGCATCAACGACCTCGGCGGGCAGACCCTCACGCCCGGCGACGACGAGGTGCTCTGGGGGTATCTCGACGACGGCGGCTCCGGCTACAGCGTGACCATCTCCGGCCTGCGCGGCGTCAGCGCGAACTACAAGCTGCTGACCATCGCCGCGACGGACGGCGGGGTGGGCTTCAGCGACGTGACGGTGCGCGCTCAGACCGCGACCAACACGCTGAACTACACGGAGCTCGCGCCCTTCGTCCCCGTGGGCGGCGGCGGCTGGGCCACCAGCACCGTTTCCTCCGCCTTCACCACGCTCTCGGCCAACGACTCCGTCACCATTGCCGGCGTCGCGCGCAACGGCAGCACCCGCTCCACGCTCGCTGGCCTCGTTCTGGAATACACCGCCGGGGTGAACGCGCCGCTGGTCGAGACGCAGCCGACGACACCGGTGGAGACGATCTTCAAGGACGGTTCGTTCGTGCTGACCAGCGCCGCTTCCGGCACCGCGCCGCTCGCCTACCAGTGGCGGCGCGCGGGAACTCCGATCCCCGGCGCGACCAACGCGGCCTACACGAACCTCAGCGCGCAGGTGGCCGATTCCGGCAACTACGACGTGGTCGTGACCAACCTCCACGGCGCCGCCACCAGCACGGTGGCGGCCGTGGCGGTGATCGACGTGGTGCAGCCCGTGATCACCTCCGCTCCGTTGCCCACCACGGCCTATCCCGGCTACGACGTGGCCTTCAAGGTCGCCGGCACCGGCGGCCAGCTCGCCTACCAGTGGAAGAAGGGCACGCAGACCATCCCGGGCGCGACCAACGCGTCGCTCACCCTGTCGAACGTGGCGGCGGCGGACGCGGGCAGCTACACCGTGACGGTGAGCAACCCGGTCGGCTCCGTGGAAGCCAGCGCCGCGCTCACCGTGCTGGTGCCCGGTGCCTACGACGGCGCGATGGCCAGCCTCAAGCCGCTTTCCTACGTGCGCCTGAACGAAACCGGAGCCCTGCCGATCGACATCGCCGCCAATGCCGGTTCGCTCGGCGCGACGGGCAACGGCGTCTATCGCTCCGGTGCGGCGCATCCGGTCATGGGTGCTCTTGCCTCGGGCACCGGCACGGCCGCGCAGTTCAACGGCACCAGCTCGCACGTGCTGGTGCCCTACGCGGCGGAGCTCCATCCGAGCTCGGCCTTCACCTTCGAGGTCTGGGTCAAGCCGGCCGAGACCATGACCGGCGGCACGCTGAAAACACCCATCTCCAGCGGCGATTTCGGTGATCCACGCGCCGGCTGGCTCATCTACCAGTCCGCCACGGGCTGGAATCTGCGCATGTTCTACCAGGACGGGTTGAACGCCTCTCTGAACATCACCGGCGGCCCCGTGCCGCAGGCCGGGACATGGTATCACCTCGCCGGCACCTATGACGGCACCACCGCCACGCTCTACGTGGACGGCCAACCGGTCGCTTCCGGCGCCCCGACCGCCTATGTGGCCGGAACGGCGGGCGGTTTCGCCCTCGGGATGCGCGCCGACCGCGCGTTTTACTGGCCCGGCGTCGCCGATGAAGCGGCCTTCTACTCCGCCGCCCTGAGCCCGGCCCGCATCCTCGCCCATTACCAGGCCGGGACGAACCCCGCGCCCGCCACCGCCTACTCGGCCACCGTGCTGGCGGATTCGCCCGTCGTGTATCTGAAGCTCGACGAGGCCGCCTTCAGCGGAAAGAAAGCGCAGAACCTCGGCACCCTCGGCTCCGCCTTCGACGGCGCCTACCTCTCGGCCAACGCCAACCTCACCGGCGATCTCGGCATCTACCCCGGCGTCGTCGGTCCGCGCCCTCCGGCCATCCCCGGTTTCGGGGCGGGCAACAACGCCCTCGGCATGACCAACGGCTACGTGGACCTCGGCGTCATCGCGCTGAACACGAACGCCGTGACCTTCACCTGCTGGCTCAAGCGTTCCGCCACCCAGCCCGGCGACATCACCGGCCTCGTCTTCGAGCGGTCCTCCGCCGAGGCCTCCGGCCTGCACATGATGCCCAACGGCGAACTGCGCTACCACTGGAACGGCGGCCAATGGAGCTGGGCCTCGGGCCTCATCGCGCCCGAGGAGGAATGGGCCTTCGTCGCCCTCGTCGTCGAGCCGACCCGCGCTACGATCTACATGGACGCGGGCGATGGCATCGTCACCGCCGTGAACACCGCGACCCACGCCGTCGTGCCCTTCACCAGCCCGATCCTGATCGGCCTGGACAACGGCGCGCGCTTCCTCGCGGGAGCCATCGACGAGGTCGCGGTCTTCAACCGCTCGCTCACCGCCGGCGAGATCTCGCTCCTCGCCCTCGCCGCCTCGGGTGAACAGGTCCAGCTCCGGCTCGTCAACGGCGGCATCATCCAGGACGTGAAGCCCGTCGGCACGCCGCACCACGGCACCAGCCTCGGCTCCACCTGGGAGGCCGCCTTCACCGACGCGGCTCCCAGGACCCGCAACGGGGTTCGCGCCTTCACCGCCACGCCCGGCGCGCAGGTCACCGTGCCCGCCAGTCCGGACTTCGACTCCACCGTCGGCACCATCACCTTCTGGATGCAGGCCACCGCGCCGCTCCCCGGAACCGGCAGCGAAGGCGCGATCCTCTTCGACCGCCGCGGCACCACCGGCGACGTGATCGTGATGACCGACGCCGGATCGCTCTTCGTCCAGGCCCGGGGCACCGGCGGCCTCGCCAACAGCACCTCCGCCGGCTACCTGCCGGACGATCTGTGGCACCATGTCGCCTACGTCTATGACCAGTCGGCCACCGGCTCGATCAAGGTGTATCTCGACGGCGCGCTGGTCATCGACAACCCGAACACCATCGCTTGGAGCTGGCCCACTGAACGGCCCATCGAACTCGGCCGCTCGCACGACGGCTACTGGAAGAAGTTCGAGGGCCGGATGGACGACTTCCGGTTCTACAACCGCGCCCTGACCGAGGCCGAGGTCGGCCAGGTCTTCGCCAGCGACGCCCTGGTGGACACCGGCGCGTTGAAGCTCCGGCTGGACTTCGACAACGCCGCCTTCGGCAAGAGCCTCCAGTGGGACTACGGCACGCTCCAGAGCACGCCCGCCCTCGGAACCGAGGCCAACTGGCAGCCCGTCCCCGGGGCGACCTCGCCCTATAGCTTCCTCCCGGAAGCCGGCGGCTCCGGCCTGTTCTTCCGCGCCCGGGTCCCCTGATTCCCGGTCCCCACACACACGCACCCACGAGCGGCCGGGAGCGATCCCGGCCGCTTCTTTTTTCGCCGCGCCCCGGCCTTCGCCACCGCTGGCGGAGCACGCTCCTCGCGCCGGAACTTTCCCTTGATTTCAAAGGCCGCGTTGGCAGCGTAGCGCCTCCATTCCCGGGGAGCCGGGGCGGAAAAGAACATTTTTACAGCCGCTGTGCCGAAGGAAGACCACATCCAGCTCACTGGAACCGTGTCCCAGGTCCTGCCCGGGACGATGTTCCGCGTCAAACTGCCCAACGGGCACGAGGTGCTCGCCCACATCTCGGGCAAGATGCGCAAGCACTTCATCCGCATCAGCGTCGGCGACGTGGTGCAGGTGGAGATGTCGCCCTACGACTTGGCCAAGGCCCGCATCGTCTTCCGCGAGCGTTGAACGACGGCCCTCCCGCCGCCGTCGAACCGTCCGAATCTTTCCCATGAAAACCATCCTCTTCTCCCTGATGGCGGGCCTCGCCCTGCCGTTGCTCGCCGCCGAGACCAACACCGCTCCCGCCGCCCCGGCGGCTCCGGCGGCCGCCCCGTCGTTCGCCGATCCGTCGAAGCTGACGGAGAAGGCACCGGACACGTTCAAGGCGCAGTTCGAGACCACCAAGGGCAAGTTCGTCATCGAGGTCGTGCGCGAACAGTCGCCGCTCGGCGCGGACCGGTTCTACAACCTCGTCCGCTCGGGCTATTTCACGGATATCGCGTTCTTCCGCGTGATCCCCGGTTTCATGTGCCAGTTCGGCATCCACGGCGACCCGAAGGTTTCGGAAAAGTGGCGCCCGGCCACCATCCAGGACGAGCCGGTGAAGAGCGGCAACAAGCGCGGCGCGATCTCCTTCGCCAAAGGCGGCCCGAACACCCGGACCACACAGCTCTTCATCAACTTCGCGGACAACACCCGCCTCGACGGCATGGGCTTCCCCTCCTTCGGCAAGGTGGTCGAGGGCATGGACGTGGTGGACAAGATCAACGGCGAATACGGCGAAGGAGCCCCCAACGGCCGGGGCCCGCGCCAGGATCGCATCCAGATGGAGGGCAACGCCTACCTGAAGAAGGAGTTCCCGAACCTCGACTACATCAAGTCCGCCTCCATCGTGACGCCCTCCCTCGCCTCCAATTCCCAAGGGCTCGCCGCCAAATAATCTCATGAGCAACACATCCACGGCCGAAGTCGCCGTCCTGACCACCACCGAAGGCGTGATGGTCCTCGAATTCTGGCCCGACGTCGCCCCCGGCCACGTCGAGAACTTCAAGAAGCTGGCCCGCCAGGGCTTCTACGACGGCACGGCGTTCCACCGCGTCATCAAGGGCTTCATGATCCAGGGCGGCGATCCGCTGACCAAGGACGCCAAGATGGAAGCCCGTTGGGGCACCGGCGGCCCCGGCTACCAGATCAAGGCCGAGTTCAACAAGAAGTCCCACACCCGGGGCGTGCTCTCCATGGCGCGTTCGCAGGACCCGAACTCCGCCGGCAGCCAGTTCTTCATCTGCCACGGCGACCCGAAATTCCTCGACGGCCAATACACCGCCTTCGGCAAGCTGATCAAAGGCGACGAGGTGCTGGAGAAGATCGCCACCACCGCGACGCGTCCCGGAGATCGTCCGGTCAGCCGCATGGGCGTGGAGAGCGTGAAGATCGTGCCCGCCTCCGAGGT
>CBFGQE010000175.1:0-6624 GCA_965650815.1 uncultured bacterium | reverse complement strand
TCGGCGTTGCCGCGCGGGTAGCGGATGGCGACGGGATGCTTCTGGTGCGTGGCGGTGAACATCATGTCCACCAGCTCGTCCTCGTCCTTGGGCGACATGCCGATGATCGCCGGCAAGCAGCGGAGGTAGGCGATGTCGAAGAGGCCGTGGTGCGTGGGGCCGTCGTTGGCCGAAAGGCCGGCGCGGTCCATGCAGAAGATCACTGGCAGATCCTGCAAACACACGTCGTGGTGGATGCAGTCGTAGGCGCGCTGGAGGAAGGTGCTGTAGATGCCGACGATCGGGTGGAAGCCCATCGTGGCCATGCCGGCGGCGAAGATGACGGCATGTTCCTCGGCGATGCCCACATCGTAGTAACGGCCGGGCATGGCTTTCTCCAGATGCTTCAAGCCGGTGCCGGTGGGCATCGCGGCGGTGATGCCGACGACGGAGGAATCCTTCATCGCGAGGCGCACGCAGGTCTGGCCGAAGACATCCTGGTAGGCGGGCGGCGTGCCGGGCTTGGCGGCCGGGGTCTCGCCGGTCTCCACGTTGTAGGAGCCGAGGCCGTGGAACTTCTCGGGATGCTTCAGCGCGGCTTCGAAGCCCTTGCCCTTCTTGGTCAGGACATGGATGACGATGGGCTCGTCGAAGGTCTTGGCGAATTCCAGCGTGCTGATGAGCAGCGGGAGATCGTGGCCGTCGATGGGGCCTAGGTAACGGAGGCCCATTTCCTCGAACAACACCGCGCTGCCGTGACCGCCGCCGCCGCGACCATCGGTGCCGGGGCTGCCGCCGGGCGTCTGCTCCAGCGAGACCGCCTGGGCCGCGCCCTTGATGAACTCCTGCGCCTTGTGGCCGAGCTTCGAGGCGAAGTCGCCCGCCGGAAGGCGCTTCACGAACGAGGCAAGGTCGCCCGCAATCTTGTTGTAGCGCGGGTTGGTGGTGAGCTTGCCGAGGTAGTTGGCGATGGCGCCGACGTTCTTGGCGATGGACCACTCGTTGTCGTTGAGGATACCGATGAACTTCTTCGTCGTGTGGGCGATGTTGTTCAGGCCCTCGAAAGTGACGCCATTGGTCATGGCCGCGTCGCCGAAGACGCAGACGACGTGTTCGGCCGATCCGCGCTGGTCGCGCGCGGCGCACATGCCGAGGGCGGCGGAAATGGCGGTGCCGGCGTGGCCCGCGCCGTAGCAGTCGTGCTCGCTCTCGGTGCGGAGGGCGAAGCCGTTCAGGCCGTCGGTGGTGCGGATGGTGTGGAAGCGGTCCTTCCGGCCGGTCAGCAGCTTGTGGACATAGACCTGGTGGCTCACGTCCCAGACGAACTTGTCGGTGGGCGTGGAGAACACGCGGTGCATGGCGATGGTCAACTCCACGACGCCGAGGTTGGGGCCGAGATGGCCGCCGTTGGCCGCGAGCTTGGTGATCAGTTCCTCGCGCACTTCCTGCGCGAGTTGGACCAGCTGGTCGGGCGTGAGCTTTTTGACGTGGGACGGGTTGTCCACCATGTCGAGGAATCGACTCATAGGGCTGTTATTCTGCGGAAGCGTCGAAGGAGACGGGACGAACGGCGAGGTCGCCTCCGGCGGATTTTTCCAGTTGCTGGATCTTCAGCTCGGCCGCGGCGAGGCGGGTCTGGCAGACTTTGGCCAGCTTCGACCCTTCCTCATAGCGGGACAGCAACGCTTCCAGCGGAAGCTCGTCGTTTTCCATCGTTTCCACGATGCTTTCGAGCTGCTGGAGCGCCTGTTCAAACGGCATGTCGTCCACGGGGACGGACGACGATGCGGCTGTTTTTGCCGCCTTCGACATGGGCGCAACCTAAGGAAGCCCGCCCCCACCGTCTAGCGATTCTTCCGGCACTTTCCGGACCGGAATGGAGCGTGGACGCGGCGCACGGGACTGCGGCAAATTCGAGGGCGATGTCGTTTCGTCGCTGGACCCTTGCGCTCGTCGGCACCGCCGCCCTGCAACCCGTTTGGGCGGAGCCGGTGGCCGTGGCGACGACCAGCAACGCGGTGGTCCGCATCGTCGCGGCCAACCTTTCGTCCGGCACCGGACAAAACTACGACGCTCCGGGAATCCGCATCCTCCAGGGGTTGAAGCCGGACATCGTCGCGATCCAGGAGTTCAACTACGGCAACCGTTCCGTCGCCGCGATCCAGTCGCTGGTGGACCAGATCACGCGAACGAACGGCTCGGCGTGGTTCCGCGAAAGCGGCGCGGGCTACACGATTCCCAACGGCGTCATCAGCCGCTGGCCGATCACGCAAAGCGGATCTTGGGACGATCTTGAGATTCCGGATCGCGGCTTCGCCTGGGCGCGGATCGACGTGCCGGGGACCAACGATCTCTACGTGGTCAGCGTCCACCTCAAGGCCAGCAACAGCACCTCCGACCGGAACCGCCGGAACAACCAAGCCCTCCAGTTGAAGAGCCAGATCGCCACGAACTTCCCGGCCAACGCCTGGGTCGTCGTGGCCGGCGACCTGAACACCTACAGCACGACCGAAGCGGCCATCGCCACGCTCGGCAGCTTCCTCGACACGGCCCCCTTCCCCACCGATCAGCAAGGCGATCCCGACACGAACGCCGGCCGCAGCAGCCCCTACGACCACCTCTTCGCCAACTTTACCTTTTCGACCAACCAGATTCCCACCGTGATCGGCGCGCAATCGTTCGCGGACGGCTTGGTCTTCGACACGCGGGTCTTCACGCCACTGGCCGACGCGGCTCCGGCGCAGGCGGGCGATTCGGGTGTATCCGGAATGCAGCACATGGCGGTGGCGAAGGATTTCCGGATCCAGTTCGCCGTGACGAACCTCGTGGAGGTGCCCGCCCCACAGCTCACGCTTCGGGCAACGAACCGCGTGGAATGGTCGGGACCGAGCAACCTGACCTACCGAGTGGAAGGCAGCGTCGCACTGCCGGACTGGAACAAACTCGGAGCGGCTTGGTCGGCGACGACGAACTACGCCTTCACCAACGCCGAGCCGGGAGCGACCTCGACGCTGTATCGGGTGCGGATCCCGTAGCGGGCATTGGCCACAAAGTGGCGCAAAGCCAGGTCGTGGTCCGCCCTTCCATTCTGTGCAGCCCGTGCCTTTTGTGCGGCGATTCAGCGGTCGCCGGGCTTGAGGATCGGCGCTTCGGGGGAACTGCCGTCCACGTGGGACTCCATCTCCTCGGTGAAGGCCTGGCGGGTGGCGGCGATGCCTTCTTGCAGCGCGCGGGTTTCCTCCGCACCAAGGTTGCCCCGGGTCTTGAACTCCAGCATCTCCAGCTGGTCGATGAACATCTTGGCCGAGGCCAGGTCGATCACGGTCTCGCCGGTTTCCGGATGCGGCAGGCGGCCCAGGAAGACCAGCGCGGTGCCCGCCAGCTGGGAAACCATGTCGGTGAAGAGCGCGGCCATGATCTCTTCCTGGCCGGCATTGGCCAGACGCTCCTCGTCGAAAGGGGATTGGCTCATTTCTTCTTCTTGGGTTTCTTGGCCTCGTTCATCAGGAAATGGATCAGACGCCGGAGCCTGGGCTCGATCTCCAGGGTCTCCAGGATTTCCTGTCGCTGGTCGGAGCCGGCCAGCATGGCGCACGACACGAGGTCGGCCACCTGCTCCGGGTCCTGCACGCGTTCGAGGTAGGAGACGACGTCCTTGGCGGTGACGACGTTGTTGGCGTCGTCCTTGCCCGGCGCCTTCTCGGTGTTGATCGAGAACGGGAAATCGAAGCCCATCTTCACCCGTTCCGAAACCAGGTCGCGGATGCGGGCCACGAGCGCGTCCACATGCACGTTGTCGCCGCGTTCCGGCATGAGCGGCCGGATGCGGGCCATGCGGTAGGGCTTGTATCGGACGGTCTTTTCCAGCTTCACGCGCATCAAACCGTGAAGAATCAGGTGGGAGGTGCCGTCTTTGTTCTCCACCGAGACGCGGATCATGCCCAAACCTGCGACCTTCGAGGGCGACTCCCGCTGCGAACCGGGCCGCTGCATGGCGATGACGAACATGCGGTGGCTCTCCAGCGCGTCCGCCAGCATCCGCCGGTAACGCGGCTCGAAGATGTAGAGCGGGAGCATCGCCTGCGGGAACAGCGTCGCGTGGGGCAGCGTCATGACTCCCAGTTCGCACGGAATTTCCATGCGCCGAATCTAGGGGCCGTCGCTCCGCGCGGCAAGGACCGGACCGTTTCCGGTGCCCGTGGCGGGGCTTGAAAGGCGTCGAAGTTGGCCCAGACTAAGCAAGTTATGAAACTGAAAGCGGCGGTGATCATCCTGATCCTCGTGGCCATCGGCCTCGGGATCGGACTGGTGAAACTGAACCAAAACCTCGAGGCCGAACAGGCGCTCGCGACGAACCGGGCCCACGAGATCGGCCGACTCTCCAACGAGGTCGTCTCCGTGCGGTCGGACCTCAACGAGCAGAAGAACGTGAACATGATCCTCGAGACCAATCTCGTGGTCCGCGTGGGCGAGCTGGAAGCGATGAGCAACACCGTCAGCGTCCTCGACAGCACGCTGGCCAAGACCCGCACCGAGGCCGCCGCCGCCGCCCAGAAAGCCGAGGCCGAGATCGCCCGCCGCGACGAGCAGATCGCCCAGCTCACCAAGGATCGGGAGAACCTCGAGGTCGAGATGAACGACCTCAAGGGCGCCATCACCAAGCTCGACACCCAGATCGCCGACACCGAGAAGAAGCTCGCCACGTCCGAGGGCGAGAAGGCTTTTCTCCTCAAGGAACTCAAACGCCTCCAGGCCGAGAAGGCGGAACTGGAGCGCCAGTTCAACGATCTCGCCGCGCTCCGCGAACAGGTCAGCAAGCTCAAGGAACAGCTCGCCATCGCCCGCCGTCTCGACTGGATTCGCCGCGGCATCTACACGACCGACCAGAAGAAGGGCGGCCAGATCCTCAACGAAGGATTCCGCGAGAAGCCCGTCTCGACGAACGACACCGGCCTCAAGGTGGACCTCAAGCAGGACGGCTCCGCCACGATCCAGTCGGGCACGACCAACGCGCCCGCCAATCCTCCGGGACAGTAAAGCCATGCTCCCCGTCGGCCCCACCGTGACCTCCGCCGTTCGGGGCGCGGTGCCGGCCACGGAGCGCGCGCTGGTCGATTCCCACGGGCGCGTGATCCGCGACCTGCGGATCAGCGTCACGGACCGCTGCAATTTCCGCTGCCTCTACTGCCTCCCGGAAACGGAGGCGGCGGCGGAATTCTACCGGGGCCGGTTCGCCGCCTCTCCCAAGGACTCAAAGCCCATCCATCGCGAATGGGCTCCGCCCGCGCGGATTCTTTCCTACGAGGAAATCGCGCGCGTGGTCCGCATCGCCGCCGGGCTCGGCGTGGACAAGATCCGTTTGACCGGCGGCGAACCGCTCTTGCGGCGCGAGATCGAACGGCTGGTGAAGATGATCGCCGCGACTCCCGGCATCCGGGATCTGGCGATGACGACCAACGGCTTCCTCTTTCCCGGCAAGGGCACCGCGCTGCGCGAGGCCGGATTGGGCCGCGTCAGCTTCAGCCTCGATTCGTTGGATCGGGAGAATTTCCGGAAGATGACGGGCCGCGACGGATTGGACTCCGTGCTGCGCTCCATCGATCTGGCCCGGAGCCTCGGCATGGAGCCCGTGAAGATCAACGCGGTGCTCATCCGGGGAATGAACGACCATGAGATCGAGGCGTTGGCCCGGTTCGCCCGCGACCGGGAACTGAGCCTGCGCTTCATCGAGTTCATGCCGCTGGATTCCAGCCGGGCATGGCAACGCGATCTGGTCGTGCCGTCGAAGGAGATTTTGGAGCGGATCGGCGCGATGCACGATCTGGAGCCGGTCGCGCCGAGCCACGCGGCCGAAACCGCTCGGCGTTGGCGCTTCCGCGACGGACGCGGCGAGATCGGCATCATCGCGCCGGTGAGCGAACCGTTCTGCGGCCACTGCAACCGCATCCGCCTCACCGCCGATGGCCAGATCCGCACCTGCCTCTTCAGCCTGCACGAACATGACCTTCGCACGCGGCTACGAAGCGAGGCGACGGATGACGACATCGCCGAGTTTCTGCGCGCTGTCGTGCGGGGCAAGGAAGCGCGCCACCACATTGGCGAACCGGGCTTCCGTCAGCCGGAGCGGACGATGAGCTGCATCGGCGGATGACCAAGGGCCGACGATGCGGAAGCAGCGTCCTGATCTCGCGTTTCATCTTCCTCTGATTCCCTGAGGAGCCTTGACCAGGAAGAAGAGAAAAATTGAGACCACCATCCATCCGGGCGGCGGATTGACGCGGCCAAGCTCCGGCCCGTTTACTTCCCCGCAATGAAGACGTTCTGGACAGCTCTCGCCTGCGCCGTGGCCGTGATCGGTTGCGGCACGCCGAAACCCGCCGATTCCACCAAGGAAGAGGCCGCCGCCAGCACGAACTTCGTCGTCGCTCCGAGCATCGACCTGATCGGGCGCGTGACCTCGGTGGACGCGAAGAGCCGCTTCGTCGTGATCGCGTATCCCGCCGCGTCGGTTCCCGAAAAGGAGCAGCGGCTGAACGTCTATCGACAGGGGCGCAAGGTGGGCGAACTGAAGGTCACGGGCCCGCGCCAGGACAACATCACGGCGGCGGACATCCTGGCGGGCGAAGTGTTCGTGGGCGACGAAGC